>JAURQB010000135.1 GCA_030836365.1 Bdellovibrionota bacterium
CTATTTTGGCAAACAACCATGAGGCTCACACCATCAATACAATTCGTGACATTCCATGGAAATTCACAGGCCATGCTGGAGACCTTTTTCAAAAGAAACCAGTTACATTTGAAATTAACGAGTTGATTTCGTCACACACAGAGGTCACTAGTTTCGGCGAGATTATCAAAAACAAGGTTAAAGGTAAAATTCTTGTTGGCAACAAACGCCAAATTTCAATCACTAATATCAATATAATGAAATTCTCTAAAACGAATAATAATTACTCTTTAATCGTCAAAACGAGTGATGAATTTGTCCAATCATTAATTTTAGGTCTTAGATATGACCTCATCAGTGACTTTTTTAGCCTCTATGAAGAGAACCATCGAGGAATGAGACCTGAATTGAAGCTTCAGGGAAAGCACTAAGGATAACGCTCAATTTTTATTTTGGAAGAAATGCCTAAAACGATGATGATAAGTGCGGCATAGATAAAACCGATCCGATCAAAGTGAACAAGAGATTGTGATTCGTTGACGGTTGTCACCACCAGGCCTGCCAGAAAGGCAAATTGAGCAGACCCAAGACAGCGCATCGAATTGAGGATGCCATTAAATGGACGATTATCTTTTTTGTTGGGAAGCAATGATGCGATCGCCATAGCGGGAACCATCATGCCACTCATCAGCGCCATCATTAAACTTCCCAATACCAAGAAATAAAGAGTTGAGCTCGTTGAAGCGTGCGTAAAAATCATTACTGGAATAATGCTTAAAGTGGCAACAATGGCGAGCACTTTTCTAGCGCCCATTCGGTCACAAAGAGCGCCAACAAAACGCAAGAAAATAACCGTTAAAATGCCCCCACAAAAATACATGTGCTTCAAGTTATCCACATCAATATTCATATTCCTTACCGCATAAGGACTTAAAAGCGGCACGACAATAAATATCGCACCTGATATAAAAAATAATAAGAAATGACCTTTAAGATATTCCGTATTCAAAAAAGCGTTTTTAAAATCCATTATTAATTCAAAGTTAAGTTGCGTCTTATCCCTCATTTTATCGGGGGGCAAAATAAAAATGCTCACAATTAAAACGAGAAGAAACACCACAGCTAGCGCATAAAACGTTGACTGAAATCCATAGTGATCACTTAAAAATAGCCCCGTGGGAATACCCAAAACACTAGCGAGAGAAAACCCCGACATAATATATCCTAGTGCTTTTCCGCGTTTCTTTTCCGGAATTGCGTCCGCGACGATCGCAAAAATTAATGGGTTTAAAACACCTGAAAAAAAACCCGCCATCGTACGAACAACAATAAGCTCTTTAGCGGATTCAACTCGTCCCGTAAGAAAAGAGCAAACGCCAAGGAGAATTAAAGCACTACTTAAGAGAATTTTTCGACGAAACAAATTTCCAAACAAACTAAACAGAAGGCTCGAAAATCCGGCCATTAAAGTATAGCTACTTATGGCCACTGAAAACTCGATGGCGCTCATCTGAAGCTCATTCATCAAAATAGGCCCAAGCGGCATCATCACCACAAAATCCACTTGAAAAATAAAATTAATTGCGGTTAAGGTAAAAATAAGTAGCGGCAGATTCATCAAAAAATCACTTATTCACAATTCACGATGGTAAAATCAGCGCCAGCATTGGCACACTCTACCGCAGGAAGAGTCGTGAAATCACTGTCAATGCCACCCGGACAAGTCACAACAACTTGATCTGTAAAATAAAAACCATCTGGTTCTGTCATATGCTCTTTGGGAACAATATCAAAAATTTGATCCCCTGGAATCGAGCAGCGTTTTCCAAGTCCTGATTTCTTTTTTAAATAACTAGAAACAACGAGCTCCTCTTGTTCATTTAATAAGGTATCAAAATAAATGACGTGCTTAATAGCTCCTTGAAACGCATTGTATGCATAATTATCCCTATCTCCTCCAATGTATGTACTAAAAACAGATGAATGAGGCATGTAATAGGGATCGACAGAAACAGTGGAGTTTACAACTTGATCGAGCCTCGTTTCCGAACCAAATAATTTAATGTTTAACGCTGATAGTTTCTCCGTTTCCGCCCCATCAAATGAGGTTATATGAAATTTATCCGCTCCATCATAAAACTCACTCGCATTTGCATTATAATTAAAATAATTATTATATGTAGACGCTACATGTACTTCATTGGTTGTTGAATTTAATTTAAAATATCCGTCACAACCTGTTGCTCGATCGCAGGCCAGAACATTTAAGGAGCGAACGGTTCTTTCTTCTGGCCGATAAACAAAAAAGCGCATAAACTCCGTTGATCCAGTCAAACCATCAAATTCTTCACTCCAAAGTCTCTCATCAGTTGCTGTTGAAACTTGGTTACCTGAAAAATAAAGCTCTTTATTTCCTTTAGCGTCAGTCTGATAAAGAGGCCCATTATCTCCCTTACGAATCAATTCAAAACGCTCACCATTTTTATTAACACTTGACTTCCAAGAAGTAACTTTATTATCCGTATCGACAATTACATTATCTTCAGCGTCGAGGGCCAAAACAGATTTATTTGCAATAATATTTTTCGCGTAATCGTCATTCGTTATTCCTGTCTCAGGAAAACAACCATGAAAAAGAAAATCTTCATTGTCTGTACATTGAACAGTAATACCTGATATTTCAGAGAAGCTTTGATAACCAGACGCGCAGGTGATTTCACATTCATCGGTGGTAAGGTTTTCTCTTGATGTATCACATTTTGCTACATTGTAACCGGTTGTGCTTGCAGGCAAGGAGCAGGATTTAACTAATCCGTATTTTTTATTTAAATAGCTGGAGATGGCTTTTGATTGCGCATCATTAATATTTTGATCAAAGAAACCAAACTCACCATAATATCCTTGATAACCACCACCATACAAGTTTCGGTCATAAGTAGAACTGAAAACATTATCTTGCCTATTACCAAGTTTAACATTATCGATGGCAGCACTAAGCTCAATGAAGGCATAGACAGGATCCAGATAATCCGTTTGACCATTTAGATTGATTGAGTGACTTCCAGGGCTGGAGTAAACTTGGGCAATAACATTGATCGGTTGATCATTAATAAATGATTCATCGTAGCTTTGATCGCTGTAAATACTATTAATCATTCCATTGTCTCGATATACTCTATTATATATTCTCCATTGTTTATTACTTGCTATCTGTAAATAATTATAGGAGTAGCGATTGTTAACAAATTCCCCATATGTATAAAGGGTGCCTAAATTGCCCGATAAATTAGTAAGAGGGTGAATACTACTAATCATTGTAATACCTTTGCCGGGCTTAATTTCATTAAAACCAGTCACCTCCAAAACATCATTAACACTAGTACTTGACTCACTAAAATTAATCATGTTTTTTCCTAAGTGACTTTCTAGCTTAGGAGAAGTGCTTAAATCCATTGGATTCATTTCCGGATTCGTTCCTGGGCGGTGATATTTTGAACTTATTTTTTTTATTCTTCCATCGCTTTCAGTCGTTACTGTAGCTGCATCATCAGGATCAAAATAGAAGATTGCATTTTCTTTGATAATCCTTAGCGCTAATTGCTCCGTTGTAGGGTCATCAATATCGGGGTCATCACCATCGCCTTGATTTAATGGATAGCAACCAAGCAGTTCAAACTCGCCTCCATTAGAATCACAACGAAGCCTAAAAGGATGCAAATTTTCATTGTCTGTGTACCCAGTTGCACAAGTTGTTTCGGCTTCACATTGAGAAGCGGTTTTAAGTGTTGAGTTATCACAAGTTGTTGAGTAACCAGTTGTATCAGCGGGCATGGTGCATTTGGGCGTTAATTCTTTGCCATACATTTCTGCGTAATAATTATGCAAAACTTCAATTTGCTCGGCCGTTAATTCTTCATTAAAGAAAATGACTTGAGCGATTTCTCCTGGAAAAGGTGTACTGTATAAATTCCCTGATACAGCGTGAGAACCACCAATTGATAATGCTGAAGGCTCATCAATTTGATTTCTTTCTTCATCAGGTAAGGTAAAAAACTGAACTTTTTCCGTATCAAGATACATTTTATACTCATTAATTAAAGGAGAATTTTCCCCATTATAAATTCCCACGTAAGAATGAAAATTATTGAGGTAACTACTGGGGTAATTTGCGGAAAATGTCTTATTTAATGCTGCAGTTCCATAATGATAGGTTTTAATTCCCTTAGAGGGCAGATCATGCATCCCAATTCCACCAATTGAATCGCTAAAAACCATTGGATGGCGATAACTATACGTTGAGTTAAATTTATAAAAAATAAATGATGAATATTTTGTCTGGTTTAAGTCATCAAAAACTTTCCAATGATTTTTAGCTGAATCAACTGAATTCCCATCACTTGAGACTAAAAAAGTATTGGGAGCATCACTTGCATTTATATATCCATCTTCATTCGTATCTTCAGTTCTATCAAAATTAAACGTTCGTTTACCAACTTCTCCGCCAAAAGGAATCCATGTAGATGTTCCAGCATAAACGGGGGTAAAGAAATGCTCTTTATTAAATTTATTATTTTGCCCAGTAGAGAACACTTCACCTTGATCGTAATCAATTTTGCCCTCATTTCCGACTTCATCATAGGCATGATTTGCATCCACGTGAATGATACTTCGATCTTGAATAAACCGCTCGGCGCGAAGTGTTGTTGTACTTGCAGGCGAATCGTAACAACCAGTTAAACGGTAATTTTGAGTTTCTTTAAGCCAAACAAGTTGCGGAGGATTAATCGAATCAGCGTAGTAACTTGCCGCGCAAGAAAGATCACAATTGCTTGAATCTGTCACCGAATTACTTGTGCAACCGGAACCAGATAAAACGTAATTAGATGAATCAATAATTGGGTAGTTCGTTAAGGACAATGGACTAGCGTCTGGTTTGGTGATTTTAATTTCATCAAAATTTCTGTAGGTATAGTTTTTAGGGTACACAATCTCCCAGCCTAATTTTATTTTTTCGACGGGTAGATTTTCAATTCCTAAGTCAACACTACTACCTTCAATAAGTTTAGTGGCATCATTTGGATCACTTGCCCGAAGAACAAAACTTCCATCACTATTTATAATTAACTTTATAAGGCAGTTGTAATTACATATTGTATTAGTATTAAGGATACGTGGATTAATATTATTTAACTTAGGGTACAAACTGCTAAATTGAATAAAGTTAAACGCATTTTCACCATATATATTTAATTTTAAATTATAATGAAGACTACTAGTCTCAAGCCAATTCGAAAGGAACTCGACCTCTAGAGGAAAAGTAAATTGTTGCTTCGTTTTAACCTCAATATAATCATATAAGTATGATCCATTAACCGCTGAGTCCAACCAAACTGGATTAAACATATTATTTATAAAGTTACCATTTTCAATATTGAGTGCAATCAAATCTGGTTTGTTCGTATTTACGTCAAACTTTTGATTAAAAGAGGCAGCATCGTTAAATGGCTCATAAAACTCAGTCGGCGCATTTTCTGGGGTTGTACAACCTTGAAAAATAAACTCGCTACCAAATGCGGAGCAAAAAACACCAGGATTAAATCCATCAGTGACATAACCAGAATCACAACTGATTTCACAACTTGAATCACTATAGAGATTATCACTATTATCGCCAGCACAGTTAACAATATATCCATCAGGAATTGTTTCTGGCATTGTACAAAGAAGATCTAATGTGTCTCTAACTTTAAGCACGCTAAAAAAAGTTGCGGGTTTAAACGTTGGAATTGTGGGCAACTTAGCGCATTCAGGAACATCGAATAAATCAATTCCGCTACCAGAAAAAGAAAAAATTGTGTACGGATCAAAAGCCGTTGCGGAATAATTTGTCACCTGAATACCGCGATCTCGATCACTATCATAGCTACCTTGAATATATGTATAACCTGGAGGAGTTGGAGATAAATAATCATCTACTTCTCCGCCCTCAAATCCTGGCCCATTTAAAGGAACTCCTATTTCTTCATCACTACACACGCGATCATCCGAATGAGTTGCTCCTTGCATGGCGTAGCTCATTTCGATACCATCAAACTTTTTTCCCCATTGCCCAATTTCAAAACCACTGGTTTTAATTTCGGCGTCTGTATTTACATTCTCCCCGAGGTTTTGAACGTATAAACCGTATTGGTTTAAATCATTGGCAAGTACATCAAAGTAAAGTGTAGAATCATTATTTGCTCGAATAAATAAACTCGCCACCTCATCTAGGTTGCCTTGATTTTTCGCGTATCCTAGCGTTTTTATCAAATCCATTTGCTTAACTGTTTGCCCTTGCGTGTTGGTTGAAACGTCACAAAAAACCATGACATTTTCTGTCGTCTGATTATTATTGCCACGAAGATCAATTTCATAAAAACCAGACGTGCTTACTTCGCTACTTTGGCAGGAACTTAAGGCAGGTGGATTTTGAAGATTTTCTTCACTCACGCAACCGCTTAAATTAAAATTACCTACTTTATTTCCATTTGGAGGATTGCAGGTGGCAACCGGAGGAATTTCCGCAATTGAGCTATATCCACTTGCGCATTGAACGCTGCATTCCGAAATTGTTAGGGGATTTTCGGCACTTGCAGGACATGCAGAAACATCGTAACCGGTTGTCACTGATGGCAATTCACAGCGTGAAATAATTGGCATCCAAGAACAGCGAACGGCTTTAAATCCTCCTGTATAGGCATAATCTACATTGTTAAACGCATAACTATTCCATTTACTGTCTTTAAATTTAATACTTAAATTTTTTGGTGCCATAACGCCAGAAGAGTCTAGATAAATAACTTTTTGGGCGTCACTAGGCCATTGACTAGAATTTCCAAATAACCCAGAAGCTTTTAATTTCTCCCAAGCGCGAAACTCCATCCCCACGGCCGTATCTTCGGGAACACCACTAAAGCCGATAAAAGGATTAAGCCCACAATGAAAGTTCTCCCCTTTTTCGTGAAAAGTAGCACCACTCTTAAAGGCGCTCTCCTGTAGGCCTTGAGCATCTTTTGAAATACTGTAAAAGTTATTAAAGTTCGCCGTTGCATTAAGTTTTGTTTGTAATGCGCTGTCGTGACATATTCCATTACTTAAAAGAGCAGTTCTTGCCACGGAGTGAGATGATGGCTGAAGACTGACAATTTCTCTTACTCCACTAATTCCATCAATCGGATCAGATGCGTAGCAAGTGGAGCCTATTTTCTCCCAATGCTTTCTCAGCATCACATAGTTTTGAGAATCAACATCTAATTGGGTGGATTGAAAATTAGTACCAGAAGGACAAGCTGATGGTGCTTCTTGTAACTGCTCAAAAAATGTAAGGGAATCGTTCACCCCTGCATTTTGAAAGACAGTCAGCAATTGAGACATGGAGGCGATATGAGAATAGGCCGTTAACGAAGACGCGGCGATATCTTGACACTCAAGACCAATACGCTCAATTTGCATATCTGTCGTTTCATAAACTCCTGTTACAGGATTTCGCCAATCATCATAGCTAAGCTGATACCTTACTTTTACCTCTTGAAACTCTTGGTCGATACAAAAACCATCTGTTTCTAAAAGGTAAGATCCTGCAATCGGCACCATGCCGGTTGGGCAAAAAGACGGCTTATCGTTTTTTAAAATAGAAAAACTAATTTTATCGCTATCCGTTATTCGCCAGCTATTATTTTCAAATTCTAGCCGAGCAAAACCTCCCGTTTGCGTAAGGACAAGTTGATCGTGTTCGCCTTCAATTAAGGGCGCGTTATAGACACTTTCAATTCCATAACTTGGATAAATAAATACAGGGCCTGCATCACTTTTAATGGTGACATTAAATCCATTTTTAATGGTTTTAGGATCCGGCAAACTGAAAATAGAATACCCGCTAATAAAAATATCATTATTATTGGTGCTATCAATTGCATATTTCGATTGATAAATTCCATTCGTCTCATTTACTTGGTTCGCCTTTATATTGTCTTCATAGAGTTTTGTATTAACAGTTCCGCCACCTGTGTCTATTTTCTGCTCAAGCTTTTTGAGTCCAACGAGAAGAGAATCGGTGTCCGCGACTTCGGTGGATCCAACGGTTGTGCTCTCATAACCGGAAAGAAGTGTTCCATAGACAGATTCACTATCGTAAAAATTAAAATCCGTTCCACTGAGAACCACATCATCAAAAGTTAATTCTCTATACGCTCGATTATTAATTCCAGAGGAGACTAAAAATTTTGAATCACTTGTGTTTGAAGGATCAACTGGCGCAATATCACTGGCGCGCTCTTTACTATCTGTCGTGTTTACATAGTTTTCATAGGATGATTGGGCTTCAGAAAGATTGATTCCATCAACGCTTCCGGCATTTGAGATGGCCTGATATTGAAGGTTTCCGGCACTCCCCAACGTTTGAATCGTTCCGTTCGTTTTTAAGTATTCAGTTGATGGAAATGTATTAGGATCAATCCGATTAAATGGCAGTTTTGAATTTTCATCGGTGCCAGGTTGATAGTTACTTCGATTAAGTGCATCCTCAGGAATATCTGCCCCTGAAATAGTGGCGGCACCAGACTCATCTACTGCGGCTTCCCAACGTGCGCCATTCCACTTTAAAACACTTCCAACAGCAGGAATACCACTAACATCACTTAAGTCACCTATACGACTTTCACTCATCTCGATTTCTGAGAGAGTATAATCATTCGGAGTGGGATTAAAAACTCCTGCGCCATCATCTGCTCCCACACTAAAAGAAGTAACTGGTGATGCGTTGGTGATTTTTTTCCAAACGCCACCGATTGACATGACCCAATCACCTTTATTAAGTGTTAGGGCACCATTACCAAAATCAATTGAAACATTTGGAGTCGTATCAGAAATAATATAATAATCACCCTGGCGCGGTGACGAAGAAATAGTGTCTCCACTGCTAAACGTGCCAATAAAGCGAATAGAGCTCGTGTGTTTTTTTAACTCCCAACCATTTTCACCAAAATAAAAATGATCTCCCACATTTGCTCCATTTAAACTCAAATGCCTGGGTTCTATCGAGCCATCACTTATATCCTCGCTTGTCACATCAACGCCTGTAGCGAACCGATTTTCAACATCAAAAATTAGTTTTTCCATTAACAAACTAAACGAAGATGAAGTTGTCACCTCTGTATTTTCCGTGATGGGGTTTGCTTGATCATCAACGCCGTCAAAAATGGTTGCGGAAAGACTTGTATCCATCACCCGTTGATCGGTAAAAAATAAACTGCCGCTATCTTCAGTAATACGGTCTGCGTCTCTAGAAACGAAACTAAGATCAGCGGCCAAAAAATTGCTTCCTGAAACTGGCGCACTCAACGCATTCATCTTAGATTGAAGGTTTGATTTCAAACTCGTGAGCTTCGTCACAAACGTATCGTCAAAAACGACTTTATCCATCCCGTTACTGACTTCACTTACGTTAATAAAACTGCCCCTATTAAAAGTAAGAGCGCCCGTCAATGATTGAGGTGTCGATTTATTTAGTTTTGTCGCTAACTGAGATGAAAAATTATTTATCTTTCCGATCTCAATATCAGCGCTCGGAGAAAATTTAATATCCACGAGGCCAGAGAGCTCAGTGCCCGTTAAGGCGGCATTAGAGACGTTATCTAAACTTACTTGCCACTGCGTTCCACTCCAGCGAAGCACACAACATCTGGAATCACTTGTTGGCGTCCCTGTCACATCAGCAATATCACTTAAGCGTGAAACCGTCGCCGCATCACTTGGGCCATCACCCTCAGTGTTTTGATTTTTACTAATTTCATAAGGCTTAACCACCACTTGTTGCCAATCATATTGATTCGCACCGGCCTCAATAATGTTTTTATTGCCAAAAATAGAAACTACTTTTCCGCGGTAATCAATTTTTCTCCACTGAGAACCATCCCAAACAATCCAATCCCCACTATTAAACTGATGGGCCTCTTCGCTAAGCAGACCTGTCGCCACTCCACTTGTACTCATCACAAAAAAATCGCCCGAGCTTCTTGAGGTTGATTGAGCAATGACAGTATTCACCGCCGCTTCCTCACTTGGATTTAATTCACCTAAGAAGTTAAACCCACTGACATTTATTATCGTCCATTGCTTCGGTGTTAGTGTGGCATCTAAATAAAGAAAGCCATTAACAATGTTACCTTGTCCATCACGAGGAATTTTCAACTTATCAAAGGTAATTGATTTATCAACTAATTCAGGCCTCAGTGTTTGAGAGAGAAAATTAGTGATTTTTGTCCCCAGTTTTCTAAACGCTGCTTGTAGCGTATCACCGCTTTCAATATCACCATCCATATTTTGTAAGGTGCTCGATGCAATGGCCTTCTGAGTTTTAACTTCGTCAAAATAATAAGTGGAGGCACCTTCTAAAAGTTCCGGAATATTTTCTGTTGTCAGCTCTCGCCAGGTAAGCGCTCCCTCTGCGTCTGTGCTCAAAAAGTACTTTTTATTTTCCTCAAGCGACGACGTATCCACAGAGCTTTTGAGTAATTTAATTCCCAAATCCATCTCGTCGACATGACTGCGCATCGAGGTTAAAGAAAACAGTCCGCTCGTGGTGACAATTTGGCCGACATTTAAGAATTGGGAGTTTCCAAAATTGAGATCGCCAGTAATTTTCGCCGTCCCAAGACCAGTGTTCGTGGGCGTTGGCGTTGCCTCGACATAACCATCAAGCTCTTCTTGAAGGCCTGAAAACTTTTTCACCTCAAGACCACTGGCAAAATCTTCATCCACAAGAGTGCCATCGGCGATTGTCGCCGAGGTAATTTCAGTTAAACCTGAATTATCTGGCGCAAGCACAAGCGCCCCCTCAATAACCTTTAAAACAAAACCATCTTGGCTTTCTTTGGCTTCAGGAACATCGGCGATATCTGAGAGCTTCGATGCTTTTTTATTAATCATCTTCCAGTTATAGTCATAAACATTTGGGCAATTAATATTTGGGCACGACTCAATTAGTCCCGTTCGTCCATTAAAGCTATCCACCTCTCCACGGTTATTGATATAGTGCCATTTTGTTCCGTCAAAAATAAGCCAGTCACCTTGACGGTAAGAAAATCTTCCCTCAATCAAATTAGGTTTTTCGGCCTCCCCTCCAAACGGACAATTCGTTTGGGTAAAAAAGTCATCAACTGGCGCTTCTTCTTCAACAACTTCTTCTTCCGAAGGGACGTCAATTGAACATTCCGTTGAGATAATAAAATATTGGCCGGCTTCTGGAGTAAAATCCGTTTCTTCCGTTAAAAAATTAACTGTTCCATTACTCACAACTTTCACATCTAAGTTTAATTTAGAAACAAACCCTTTATCGTTTAACGAATCATACGGGCCGAGAAATTCAAGCTGGCCTGTAATGGGCCCTGTTGTCCAACGATTAAGAGCGGCCGAAAAAATAAGGACGTCTTTATCATCTGCGCTTGGAATAAGATGTTTTGGTTCTAATTGAAGCTCTTCATTGACTTTCGTTTGATCAATTTCTTCCTGCTCTTTTCGCACAATCACAAAAGGAAACGCATCTTCAACGGGCGTGTTAAAATCTCGTCTGATCAAGTCATATCGTCCATCGAAATAAAGGGCAATATCAGCACTATCACCAGTGGCGATAATTTTCGTGGCCGTCTGTGAAATTATTTTTAACGACTTTAACGACGAAATAGACGCGGTATTTTCATTTTGAACATCCTCACCGTAGAGTGACAACTCTTCAATTAAGTCTAAGTTTTCACCGCTAATTTCAAGTGTTCCTTCTCCAACGCTAAGAGCGCTAACAATCGATCGCTCGGATGGCCCTGTACCTGAATCTGTGCCGGCTCCCGTTGTTTTTGAATTGTCTGGATTTATTCCTTTGAATTCAACAGTATCTTGCCCACCAAAACAGGAAGTTAAAATGAATAAAATTAAATATAAGACCCACAAAGGAGAATTTTTTCTCACCTTTTCTTTTCGGATAATTAAGTAGTTACCTTGAGAAATGAACGACATGATTCACCCACAGAACTAAACTTAATTAATTGATGGATCCACTTTGACGTAAAATAACAAACTCACTACCTCCTGAAGTATTAACCACCTTCTTGATAGTTACACTGGAAAAATTTGATTTAAGTAATACCTTTCCTAAATCCTCAATTTGACCGCTTTCAAGTTTTAGCTCCACTCGATTATTTGTATCTCCCTCATCAACTCCAACGCGATCAACTCTCTTAACCGTAATTTCAAAATCATCGCTGACACTATCCATAATTTGTATTTTTGAGGCATCTGCTGCCAGAATCATTTGTCCATTATGGCTATCACCAAGCTCAATAAATCCACTTGAACCAATTCCTAATGAGTTTACCTGACTGATTCCTTTGGACTCATTTTGGAGAAAGCCACTGATTTTTCCGGCAACTTTATTAAAAACTTCAATAAGCGTTGTTGTCTCAGGCACGAGAGTCAAACTACTCGACGCTTCGACAAACCCGGTTAAGGCGAGACTTAAAACTTTCGCGGGATCATACATAAGCTCGGAAATATCGCCCTCAATTAACTCTGGCGTCAACGAAACAAACTCACCGTTAGCATTGAGAACCCGCGGCGCAGTTTCCGAAGCACTGTTTTCGCCAATAAATTTATCCACAAATAATGTGGGATTTAATCCGCTACAATTATTTTTCAGATCACTAAAGGCAAACGTCGTTACTTCAGATAAATTAAGTGGGTTTGTATAGCTAACATTATTAATGTCAGATAAATTATAAGCAATTAAATCTCCGTTTGAGTCGCGATCAGTCGTCGTAAATTTTAGCGGAGAATTAAAATTCACATCACCCGAGGTGATAATTTTTGTAAAGTTATTATCAAAGTAAGATCGCAGAGAATCCGTTTCACTAAGATAAATATCATCAAATGCAATGGCCCCTGGTGCTAAATGCGTGTTAATAATCGCCGCAGGAGACGTGGCATACGTAAGTGCCTCAACCGCGCTTCCCGACTGATCTTCCGCCGCAACCCACTTTCCGTCACTGCTACTCCAAGACAGAATTTTTTTCTTATCCGTTTCATTATCCCCTAGCGCACTATAATCAGCGACATCAGTAAACGTTGATAGTGGTGAATTCGTTTTATCTATCTCGCTCCAAGAATAGTCATTGGCCTCCGGCGTGATATCACCGATGCGGCCTTCAAAAGAAGTGATGAATTGTTTTTTAGATAATTTTTTAAACCCCTCTGTGGACTCATTAAAAATCGCCCAATCACCAGAAGTATAAGCGATTCCATCAATCTCACCATCCTTAGTGATTAAATAGTAATCACCTTCAACCAGCGTGTTAATTGCATCGGGCGGAGAGCTTGGACTTGAATCAAAGTCCCATTCACCTTTTAACTGAAGACCTGAAATAGAACGATATCCCCAGGCCCCATTTAAATAAATTAAGGTTTCACCAATATTAGGCGCTGCTTTTAAATGACTTAGTTCAATAACTTCATTCGTTAATGTGTCCGCTGAGACAGAACCACTTCCGGGAAGACTTGAGGAGTCATCAATTTTTTTATAAATTTTTGAAATAGCACTCTCCAGCGTGTCCGCCTCAGCGAGCGTTGACTCCATTTCAGGATTCGCGAAATTAATATCTTCAATCACAGGAGCAGCCGATGGCGCCACGCCTGCTGCACTCAATACGCGCTCTTCAGAAAAATAAAGATTTGTTGCACCTTCCGGAACATTTGTTGTCGTTAATTCAACGTTAGAAAAAGCACCATTATTATTGATCACGATTTCACTGCTTGAACCAATAGGAAGAAGATCTTGTTTGCTGGCCAAAATGCTTGCCTCATTTGCCACAAATCCGATAGCACGGCCAAGGTCATAATCTTTTACTTCACCATTTTTAA
>JAURQB010000136.1 GCA_030836365.1 Bdellovibrionota bacterium
AGATGGCCGAGGATGAGCGTTTTTATCGCTACGGAAGATTCTTTAGCTTTGAGCTCGGAATCGGACAAACCACCTATGATGGCAATAGAGGCAGCATTTACTTAGATGACCCGCCAAGTTTTGCCCTTCAATTAAACTACTTCATGAATTTTCGTGTGAGCGTCGGGATTGGGTTTGAGTTCTCTAAGCATCACTTTTCTTTCACTGAAGCCGTCGGAAGTTTTCCGAGCGCTCCTGGCTTAATTAGCGTTGGTGCTCTTCGCACCTTCTTTGGCTATCGATACTATATAGATACATCAAATTTAAGCACGGCCATCACTTATTCAAACCCGTACTTCACCGGAAGAATTGAATACTGGTACATGACAAATAAATTTGAAAACCAGACAGGCCTCGCCAATGATACTGGCGGTGGTTTAGGCTTTGGCACGGGTTTTGGGTTAGAGTTTCCTCTCGAAATAAAAAAGACTTATATTGGCGTCGAATTTTTATTTCACACAGTGGATTTTCATGACAAATTTACCAATAAATACATGCGACTCCCAGATGGAAATCAGGGAGTCAATGATCTTTCAGGAAACAGTTATTCAACAAAAATTTTCTATGTTCTGAACTGGTAAAAACCTCGTTCACCTCAGTAATTTTTATACCGAAATATCTTTTTGCTCTTTTTTCTTACGCGCTTTGTTTTCATCATCCGTTCTAAAAATAATATGAACAGGAGTGTTGTAAAATTCAAAGTGCGCCCGCAACCCGTTTTTTAAGTACTTTTTAAAGTTCTCTGGAAGAGACTTCGACCTGTTGGTGAAAAGGATAAAAGTCGGCGGTGAAGTTTTAACCATGGAAGCATATTTAACTCTAAACTTAGTTCCCGTTTTTTTATTCATCAAAAGAGGATTTCTTTCAATCAATTCTTCAACAACTCTATTTAATTCTGCTGTCGATACAGGTCTATTACGTACTAGAATCGTCTTCTTAATACTTTCTTTTAGCTTTTTAATATGCTTTTTATATTTTGCTGAAATTAAAATAACATCACAATAGTTAAGCCAAGGAATTTTCGCGCGTAAATCAAGAAGCCATTCTTTTCTCGCTTTTTGATCTATTTTTAAATTCTCTGGAAGTTGGTCAATTTTATTGAGCACAACGATAACAGATTTACCTTTCTCTAAAGCAATATCAATCAACCGACGGTCTTGATGACCTATACCTTTCGTTACATCAACGAGGTGAACAACAATTTCACAGTTACTAATACTACGAAGTGCGCGAAATACCGATTGAGATTCGACGACCTCTTTAACCGAGCTTTGCTTCCTAATACCTGCTGTATCAACGATTTGAATACTACGCCAGTAACTTTTTTCAGTGACTACTTCAGGCTCACTATCTCCCTCTGTTTCACTTTTCTCACTCAACATTTCTTTAAGTTCTGCTTCGAGTGTTTCAAAAGGTGATGGGCCTTGCTCTCTTACTTCTTTTTCGTGTTTTGGTTTTGGTGCTGGCCGCTCATATTTATCAACCTCGGCACCAAAGTATAAATCGAAATAAGCTTCGATTGGATCAACGGTTGTCCCCGCTACATCACTAACAAGTGCTCGTTCAGTTCCCACAAGTAAATTCAAAAGTGTTGATTTACCAGCATTAGGCGCACCAACGATAGCGACTTTACTGATAACATCTTCTCTAGGAACAATACCTTTTTGAATTGATAATGCTCTTGATTGCTTATTAACAAAAAACTGCGCTTCCTCTTGAATTTTCTCACGTAGCGTTTCGACGCCAAGGCCATGGGCCGCAGAAATCGTAAACATGTCATCATCGTTTAAACCCAATGAATAAAATTGAGGAACTTCGTTTTCTAAGTGATGGCCATCATATTTATTTAATACAACAAAGAAATTTTTCTTTTTTGCGCGAATATAATTTGCAATAGACTCATCAAATGGAAGAAGCCCTTCTCTGACGTCACATACTAATAAAACCAAATCGGACTCTTCAATCGCTAGTTGAGCATGATCTGTCATAAGGTTAAAAAACTTATCCGCAGCGGTACTATCTTGGTCAAGGTCAACACCTTCTGGATAAAATCCACCGGTGTCAATAAGAACTCCTTCTGGAATATAGCGAGAAGAGTCTTTTTCATCATGCTCAAAATTTAAAACCGCATAGTGACGATCTCTTGTCACTCCCGGCATGTCGTGTGTAATTGCCCGCGTTGATTTATGAAGTAATCGGTTAAACAAACTCGATTTTCCCACATTAGGCCGGCCAATTAATGAAATAATAAATGATTTTTTTTCCATTACTATTTTCTCCAAACTCGTGCAGAATTTTCTGCTCGTGGAAGTCCTATTTCTTCAAGAACAAAATTATTTTTAAACCACTTTCCAGAAACTTTTACATGAAGGTTAAGTGATACTTGCTCTCCTAAAAGAGCTTCGATGGATTGACGAGCACGCGTTCCAATTTCTTTAATCATTTCACCACCTTTTCCAACAACAATCGCTCTCTGAGACGGGCGATTAACAAGTATAGATGCCGAAATTCGTGCCGCAATTTTTGATTCTGGATCTGTCTTTTTCACATTTTCATAATCTTCTATGACAACTGCGACTTCATAAGGAATCTCTTCCTTTAAAAGTACAAATGCTTGCTTCCTAATATATTCACAAACAAAAAATCTCATATTTTTGTTAGACATTTGCCCACGAGTATAAAGATGCGGAGATGATGGAGCAGTATCACAAATATCACCAGTTAATAGATGTACGCCGTCACCACTTTCACTACTAAGAACAAAATGCTTTTCAATTGTAGGTATGACTTCTTTAGCCGCAGCTAAAAAATTAGAAAAATCTAATTCTTCTGCACCTTTAATTAAATCACTTTTAGTAAATACAATCCAAGTTCTTTTCAAATTATTACCAATATGAAAAATAAAATTATCAAGTTGTTTTTTTAAATCTCGAGAAAGATCAAGTAAAAGAAGATTAATGTCCGCACCATCACTTCCCTCTTTTGCCTGTTGATTCATTCTTTTATTTAACTCTTGGGAAGATTTATGAAGACCCGGAGTATCAACAAGAATAATCTCTGTTCGATCTACTGTGAACACACAATGAAATCTATTTCTTGTTGTTTGTTCTTTGTTTGTGACAATACTTAAATCAGATCCAACAAGGTAATTGATCAATGATGATTTTCCCACATTAGGAGCTCCTAAAACAGAAAGCATGATTGACTTGTTCAATGGGTGTTGATGTTCAATTAACATAAAATTGTTCCTTTACCTTTTATTGGGTTAATTTGCTTAATGCGATTTTTGCCGCATTTATTTGCGCTTGTTTTTTACTTTTATTTATTGATTTACCTAATATTTTATCTTCTGAGGCGACAGTGACTAAAAACTCTCCTGAATCCAATTCAATGTCTGTGTAGCGAGGAAGACATTTACGACTTTTCATTAAAAGCTCTTGTAATCTTCCTTTAAAATTTTTTCCTTCGACCCGAGCGACTGAAATAAATTGTTCGCCTTCTACTTCTTGATACCTGCTAAATATTTTATTCAGATACTCTTTCGATTTTTCTAGGCCATAAGTTTCGTAAACGGCCCCTAAGACCGACTCAAAAATATCCGCAAGAATAGAATCTTTTTCATAAATCTTTTGTAAATACTCACCTCTTCCCAACATGACGAAATGAGAAAGTCCAATGATCTTGGCCAACTTTGAAATTTCAACTTTACTAACGAACTGGCCTCTCAGTTTTGACAATACTCCTTCGTTTAGTGAAGGAAAATCCCTGAACAGCTTTTCAGTGATGATCAATTCTAAAACACTATCTCCTAACAACTCTAATCGCTCATAACTGCAAAAACAGTCAGGTGCATTTTCCCCCAGACTTGTACGATATTCATTAATAAAGCTGCTATGTGATAATGCATTAAAAACCAAAATAGGTTTGATCAAATTTATTTCAAAGTAATCAAGGTAGGATTGGAAAATAGGATCGGTTTGAAGAAGATGATGAACATTTGCCTCTAGATTTTCAGTACTTATGAATTCAATTTCATTATTGGCCAGTCGCTTAGATACCACGCCAGGCATTATCGAATTGAATAAATCTACAGAGGTCGTCTTCATCTTTTCACCGTTATAAGAATATAATGCGTATCTAGCACACTTACCTCAAAAGAATCAATCACCATGGGATTTTTTCCATTGTTTAATTTCGTTGGATTGATTAGAATTCTGGCTCTTTCACCAAGGGATAGGGATTTTTTAGATGGAATTGACACCAAATATGCAGGCTCAGCCTTCCGTTCAACAATATCAATCACTTGGCCAGATTTGGCCAAATTTCTACACTAAACTTAAATCACAAGGAAAGAGTGAAAATACGCTAAAAAATTATAAAACTGATATGGATTGCTTTAAAAACTATCTTATCGAGAAACAAGGACATGACAGTATTACAGGCTTGGGCCTTGAGCAAATTTTAGAATATGGAAAATATCTAGAGAACAAATACTCTTCAAACAACAGTAGAAGAAGACGCGTTCAAACTCTCCGAATATTTTTTGATTTTCTTGTTGAAATTTCTATTATGTCATCTAATCCAGTCAGAAAAATTCCAACTTCACCTAAGTTTGTTGATATCCCTCGACCAACCAAGTTTGTTGATGTGAAGACTCTTTGGCATGCACTCATCACTCCCAATAAAACGGCCGGAAAATTAATTGGGCTCATCCAGGAAAGAAATCGGGTAATCTTTCTTCTCATTTATAACACCGGTTTAAAAGTTAGTGATTTGGCAAAACTTCAATCAAGCCAACTAACTTTAGGCGCTTCTTCTCGCGTTCTGATTACACCAAACAATAGAGATCCCTACTCAATCCCATTAAATACACTGACGGCAAAGATCATTAGAAAATATATGATTTCTTTGGAAAAAGAAAAAACGAGATCTCAAATTAATTTTAATGAATTGCTCTTTAATGCAAATCCTCACAAAATTCTCTCCGGCGGACTAAGTAGCCGAGGCATAGAAATTTTGATGGAAGATTACCGCAGGAAACTTTCCATTGAAGTGACTCCTAAGTCTCTTCGACAATCAGCGATCATTAATTGGATTAATCGCGGACACAACGACACAACGGTCAAAGAATGGATGGGCGTCGCACCTAGCTACAGCTTGAAAAATTATAAAGATGTAAAAAATGAGTACTTTTATAATGATGAAGCGCTTGAAGAAATTTATGAGCATCAAGCCTAGTAAGTATCATCTTCAAACCTAAAACGTCTTTCAAGATCAGGCCAATTTTTGATGTCTTGAGGCCTATTGTTCATTGGCTTCCCGAGATCAAGATCCCGTGCCCAGCGATCTCTCAGCAACTCTACACGCTCTAAACGATATACCTCAATATCGTCATCAAGTTTATCCAACCTGAAATTCAATTCTCTTTGTAAATGAATGTAGTCTTTTCTTTTCAAATTCAATTCATTAATTTTTTTTAACTTCTGCTCTTGAAGTCGTACTATTTCCTGCTCTATTTTTGCGACTTCTTTTATTTTGTTTTGTTTAAAATTTAATAGAAATCCATTTACGTCTTTCAATTGGTCGAGATAATCATTTTTCCGTTTGATTAAAACCTCTCTAAATACACCTGCATCAACAATCCTTTTCGCCAAAATATCACTATCAAGCTTCAAAATTGAACCACGTCGAATACCACCGAACTGATTCCAGCACTGTTTTATATTATTAACAGAAAGAACTAAATAGTTATCCTCTACATCCCTCACGTATCCAATGCATGGATTCTCATCTAACTTAGAGGCAAGATAAAATTTCGTCACATCACCAGCTTGCAACAATTTGATATTTGGGTTCTCTGTATGAATTTTTAAAATATCTCCACGTTGGTTACGATCTGTAATTCGTCCATAAAATTTTGAGTAGTCCTTACTAGGGTCAATTGTATTCTTAGCGACATTACCAAAGCTTAGTAATGAGGATAATAGTAAAAGTGATAAGAAAGCTAATTGAAATATCATTTACCAAGTATCTCAAAATTAACTCTCCTCTTCCTTGCCGGGAAAAATATGACATAAAAATGTACAATATCCTCTAATCTGATGAGCATTCTTTTTTGACGTTAGGTAAGGCCAAGAGTAGAGTTGTGTAAATTTTTGAAGGATGAGCTATGCAATTTTTTATTGATACTGGTGACATTAAAGAGATAACGGAAGCATCGAAGTGGGGCATTGTAGATGGCGTAACAACAAATCCAAGCTTAATTGCTTCAACTGGAAGAAAACAAGAGGACGTCATCAAAGAGATTGCTCAAATAATTGATGGCCCTATTTCTGCAGAAGTAATTGCTACAGATAAAGAAAACATGCTCAAAGAGGCGCAAGAGCTAGTCAAAATCCATGAAAATATTGTTATCAAGCTCCCCCTAACAATGGATGGTATCGCTGCTTGTAAATTTCTCACCGACAATAATATTAAAACAAATGTCACTCTCTGTTTTTCGTCTAACCAAGCACTACTAGCAGCAAAAGCTGGCGCCACATATATTTCTCCTTTCATTGGAAGGCTCGATGATATAGGCCATGATGGAATGGCGCTAATTGAGGAAATTAGAAATGTGTATGATAACTACGGCTACATGACAGAGATCTTGGCCGCATCTATCAGACACCCTACTCATGTTCGAGATGCTTCTTTTTTGGGTGCAGATGTAGCGACAATGCCATTTAAAGTGCTAAAAAGTCTTTATGCTCACCCATTAACAGAAAATGGACTAGAGAAATTTCTTTCTGACCACCAGAAAGCAAATAAGTAAACTCCATTTTTCGTTACAGATAAATTTTATTTAATTCTCTATATTTAAGAGCACGCTGGCTCTTTACTAAATCCTCAATTTATGGGCATTTGGAAAAATTACTAAATTTCATAAGTAATTGTTTTTGCTATAAAACCACCTCAAAACCAGAGTAAAACATTTAACTCAAGTATAATTCGTAAAACACGAAAAGATTTACATATGTTGAGTAATTTTATCCAATACTTTCAAAAATTTACACCATTCTTACTGGCCGGATTGATGGTGGCGTGTAACGAGGACTATTCTTCACTCTCCAATGAAACAAATGGAAATGCCGGTGCCCAATCGAGAAAGTCATCCTCATCTGCAAGTTCAATGAAATGGAGCTCAAACTCTCTCGGTTCTAGTGGTCTAAAAGTTTATGTGTCACAAGACCTCATTGATGAATTTCAACCAGTAGACTACAAAGACGATTTGAACCCTGTTCAGCAAATGCTTTCCGAGTGGAACAATTCATTAGATGAATATACCTTATTTGATATTGATTCAGCGAGTGATGAAAACGCTCTTGGTTCTTTACAGCATGTCGACCTTATAAATTACAACGACAACATACTGGGGATATATAAGCATGAGGATTGGTTTGAAGATGTTAGTAATTCAGCTCTGGCCATTACTCAATTTTTCGGAAAAAGAATCAACATTGGCACTGAGTACGAATACCTTGAGCTCATTCATGCGGATATCATCATAAATTATAAAGAATTCTCATTTGGAATCAGTGACAAAAGCATTGAACAATATGACTTATCATCTGTCATCCTCCATGAATTAGGCCACTTTTTAGGATTAGGTCACTCTGGATATAGCGACATATCTGTAATGGTTCCCTACCTAGATATTGAAGTTGAGAAAAGGGAGTTATTTGAATATGACCTCGATGTCATTTCTGATTTGTACCAAAGGGAAAACCAACAGGCATTATCAAGTTTTAGCATAAGTTCAGTTACTCACAAAGATAGCGCCAACAAGAATTCTGAAATAGTTCAAGGTATCATTGAGCTTCAATCGAATGGTAATTGTCGCCATATTATTGATGGCAAACTCGTTCATGAGCACAAAAAAAAACCCGGCCATTTTAGACCGGGTCTTCATTAAGAAATTATTTTATTTTCTATTTATTTTACAGAATCAACAACAGCTTTAAATCCATCAATATCTCTTGCCGCTAATTCAGCAAGCATCTTTCTGTTGATCTCAACGCCATTTTTCTTAAGTGCACCAATGAACTTTGAGTAAGACATATCAAACATTCTTGTTGCCGCATTAATACGAACAATCCAAAGTTTTCTCATGTCTCTCTTAAACTTTCTTCTGTTAATGAAAGCGTAGTGTAGCGCTCTTTCGACAGTTTGAACTGCGTGACGGTATTTCGTTCTTCTGTCGAAGTGAAAACCTTTCGCCATTTTTAATACTTTGTTTCTTCTTCTACGGGCCTTAAAGCCTCTTCTTACTCTTGCCATCTCTGGACTCCTTATGAAAACGATGCTTGGGGGAATATTCTTTCGCTTAAATACCCAAGAATCAGTTAATACCTATATCTAAAATTACCCGTTAGGTAACATACGAGCGACTAAACCATGATCAGCAGCAGATACATATTCTTGTTTCCCTGCTCTTTTCTTTTGAATCTGAGTTCTTTTTTCAAGGTTGTGTCTTAAGTTAGCTCTTTTTCTCTTATATCTACCAGTTGCCGTTAAAGAAAATCGCTTAGCTGCAGCTCTTCTAGTCTTCATTTTTGGCATAATTCACTCCAATTTCCACATGTTTAAATAAAATTAGTAGCATTGATTATCAAAACCAACTGCTTATGTAAAGTAAAGAAATTACTAATTACACTATTGTGGCAATTAGGCTTTTTTAGGGGCCTTCTTGCTAGGAGCAAGAATCGTAATTGCCCGATTTCCCATCATTTTCATTGGTGACTCAACGATCGCGCCGAGCTCTTCAACATTAGAGATGATTCCCTTGAATTTATCAAGGCCTTGGTCTTTGTAGGCCATTTCTCGACCTCTAAATTGCATGACCATCTTTACCTTATCACCCTGGCCGATAAACTTCTCAGCACGCTTAAGCTTCGTTTCAAGATCATGCGTTTCAATATTTGGACGGAATTGAATTTCTTTTAGTTGAACTGTGACTTGCTTTTTCTTCGCCTCTGCCACCTTTTTTTGCTGCTCATACTTATATTTACCATAGTCAATAATTTTAACTACTGGTGGTTTTGCCATTGGCGCAACTTCAACCAAATCAAGCCCTCTATCCTCAGCAATTAACTTTGCCTGCGCGAGAGTAACAATACCGTATTGGTGCCCGTCATCTCCAATTAGACGACACTCGCGAATACGAATTTGGTCGTTTATTCTGATTCCTTTGTTGGATTGATTTCGGTTGTTAAAATTTGGTTTAATAGTAAGCCTCCAAGCTAAAATGTATTCTTTTGTCTATTTTTCACAACTTAGACAATAATCTTACCCTTAATCAAGAAAAAAATCGACTAGGAGCTGATTTTCTTTCATATTTCTAAGTTGATCGGGCCAGTTTTTAATAATTAAGCGAATTACTTGAGGACGTCCCCCTTCCGCTTCGAATACTGATTCTATTTTTTCTTCAATCACCTCAAATAGTGAATCTGCTTCATCGCTAAAAAGACTAAGGCCATCAATCTCACTTCTAAAAATCTTAAATTGGTCATAGTCTTCAAGATAAAATCGTTCTTGTTGAACAAAAACATCTTGGTCAGGCAGCCCGATTACTGGCAAGCCTAAAGTAAACTGCTCTTGGTCGAGATTGATAAAAAGATGTGCGTCATTATTTTGTAGCTTAAGTTTTGTCCGATCATTTACAAAACAAGCCGTTTGATGAATCGAGGACGATAAATCGTAGAGATTCTCTAAATCAGATAGGACATAGCGAGAGTTTTCACTTTGAATTACCTCACCCACTTATTAACCCCGCATATTAAATCGAATTTGATCACTTAATTCCTTTTCAAAACGAATGATTGATTTATCTAAAAATGCAATTCTATTCAAGACAAATCCGTCCTCTTCCCAATTTAAAACGCCTGCATTCTGAAAAAATTTCAAGCAATTCTTAATAACTGGCACGGAGTAGCTTTCACTGTATTTGATGACTCGTCCCAACGCTTTTTCTGCCTCAAAAACTTCCTTTGATTTTTTGAGAAAATAATCCTGCTTAAATGGATAATTCTTTTCTGTATAGATAACTTTTAAGGTTAGTGCACCAATATAATAGGACTCCGTAAAATATGTACAAGAGCGAGCAAATACACCAAGTTCGGTAGCGATATTCATTAACTCTTTATGCTTTAATTTCATACAATCATCTAGCGTTTCGATTTTCCGGCCACTCGTTTTACTGATGATATCAATCACGCGATGAAGCGTCTCTTTAACTGTAGGAAGATAAAATTCAAACTTTAATTGATCCCTTAAATAGAGAAAATGTTTTTTTAAGTCCGTAACGGACTCAATACCACCAGAAAACAGCGCAACCCAAGCAGTATTAATAATCCATGGAACGATAAAATGATGAAGTATCGTATTTTTAAAATATAGCAGCTCAATTCGAGTATTCGGTTTGATGGAGTAGAACTCGTGGCCAACTCTAGAGCTTCCTATTTTATCGACTTTACCATTGGATATTTGCATTCCAAGTGCTTTTTCAATAACCTTATCAAGTTTTGATTGATCCGTTAGCGACTCTGTAATTGGCACATTAAAAGTTTTGCAATAGTTAACAATTCGATGAGCTTTTTCTAAAATCTCATCCAATTTCAGTGCACCATCTGGTTTATCAAGAAGAATAAGGGCCAACAAACTCGTTGGCGTTACCATCATTTTTGACCCGACACTTCTAAATAAATCAAATGCTAATTTTTGCGCACTCTCTTTAGTCGAAAAGTTTTCGTATTCTGAACCATCAATCGATTCACCGACTTTAATATGAATGCTACCAAGTTTATATTTGAGAACTTGCAAAACTTTAAGTAACTCTTTGGTTGATTCCCTATTTTTTTTACCGCCACCAAGCTCTCGAGTGAGGCTTTTTTGCTCCGGCACATACTCATGCATGATTGAAACAGGTAGAAATTTAAGTGGTTTTTTACGCTTCTCTGGCAAATGGGAGTGAGCTGTCATTAGCATGGTAAATAAACCGTATCTAGGAGGAAGGAGCTTACCCGATCGAGAACGCCCACCTTCAAAGAAAAATTCGATTGGCTTCCCCTCTCCTAATAAATAATAAAGATAGGCCTCTAAAGTGAGCTTATAAAGAATATCATTGTTAAAAGAACGACGAATAAAAAAGCATCCACTGCTTCGAAACAATGCTCCAATGGGAAAAATATTTAGATTGATACCACCTGCGATATAAACGGGAAAACCAAAAGATTTAATAATGGCGTAATTCAGAGCAATGTAATCTGCGTGCGATTGATGATTTGGAACAAGAACA
>JAURQB010000137.1 GCA_030836365.1 Bdellovibrionota bacterium
ACCCAATTAATGCAAAGTTTTTTTTTGGTAGATAAAATGAACCCCAAACCCCATCTAGAAAAAAATAAAGGGTTCCCATAAAAACCCCAAAATTTGTTACCCTGGGCCGAAGGCACCAAAAAAATTTTTCCCGAGCCTACCAACACCAGTTTGAACTTCATCTGAAATATATAATCCACCGTGATCCTTGATAATTTCATAAACCTTTTTATAATAACTCAAAGGAGGGGTAATAAATCCACCGACTCCTTGAATAGGCTCGACAATAACGGCGGCAACATCACCGCTGGTACAGGTTTGGATGAATTTATCTAAATCATCTGCACATTCCAATGAGCATGAATCTGGTTTTTTACCAAAAGGACAACGATAGCAATAAGGGGCTTCAATTTGACCTACGTCAGAATGGGGCTGATGCTGATATTTCCAAGTTCCATGTCCACATAAATTGAGGGTGGCATTTGTTCCACCATGATAACCATGCCTCAATGATATAATCATTTTTTTACCAGTAAATTCTCTCGCGGTCATACAAGCCACCTCATTGGCCTCTGACCCAGAATTAACAAAATATACTCTCGAATCACCTTTAAAGTGCTTCGAGAGCAATCTTCCTGCCTCAGGCATAAATGGCGATAAAAACAAACTGCTAACATGTTGAGGGTGATCAGAATCAAGTAAACCTTGAATGACTTTTTTTATGCGAGGGTGATTATGCCCAACCGATATAGTGACAATTCCTCCAATGGCATCAAGATATTCATTTTCCTCTACATCCCACACTCGACAACCCGTTGCTTTAGTTACCTCTACTGGCTTGTTAAAATATATTTTTTTGGACGCGTAAATAAATTGCTTTCTTTTTTCTAAAGTACATAGTTCCATCTGTTACTCCTAATGGGGAAATTGTTGGGTGTGAGCTTCCCATGAAAATCTTTTTAAATTCTCAAAACCTAATTGTATATATTTTTGTTGCTCCGTTACTGATTCAATAAGGAAGTACATTGTATCGGCGATCATTTGATGATCTTCGGGGTTGATGTAATGAACAGAATTACCTCCTACTTCTGGTAAGGAGCCACGATCACTTGATATGATGGGAAGACCTCTGGACATTGCTTCGAGAAGGGGAAGTCCAAAGCCTTCAAAAAATGAGGGGTAAATAAAAACGGAGGCGCTTCGATATTCTTTTTCTAATTCTTCTTCTGTGAGGTGCCCACGAAATTTAATTCGATCTTTAAATTTAGAAGATTGGTGGTACTGATGGACAGCTTCACTTCCATTCCAATCGCCTCCAACTAAACATAAATTTGAATTACTATTAAAATTTTCACAAAATATTTCAAAGGCTTTAATTAACCCTAAGTGGTTTTTGCCTGGATGCTCAATACGAGAAACATAGAGAAAGTTTTTTTCCCTTTGTTGATGGGAAATAACCTTTAATTTTGGATAACTAAACCCCAGCAAATTAACTCTTACTTTTTTTTCGTCAATACCACATAAATTTAGGAGATCTTTTTTAGTGCTTTCACTAGGTGTAAAAATAAGATCTGCGTTTTTTAAAAATCTTGGCAAGACTTTTGTTACATATTGATGTCGAAAAAAATCATACTTCCCTGGAATATGAAGATGGCTAAAATCATGAACTGTCGTAATTGTCTTTTTTGGAAAAAAAAGTGGAAATCGTCGATTACCGGCCGGAAAAAAAACGTAGTCCACATTACGAAAATAGCAATAAACTGGAAGCACTAATAAATGAAACAAAATATTAAAAAGAGGTTTTTGCCAAAGGTCACTTTTTCCAAGGCTTAACCAGCTGTACGCCCCAGTAAGCCTCTCATGAATGAGCGCGTAGTCTTTTCTCATCATAATTAAATCAATTTCAACTTCTGAAGACAGGCCTTCAATAGTTTTTTCAATATAACGAGAGATGCCAGACTTGCCGCCATCAAATGGCATTCCAACATAGATAACTTTTTTCAACTTTGTTCCTTGATGGTTTTATTCTACCAAATTTTTTAGAAATTTTGATAAAAACCAAGGACAAAAAACATTCCAATGGCAAATAGACCGAGCGCCCCGATAAGATATTTTGAAGGTAATTTTTTATAATGAATACACTCGAAAATGGAGGAAAACACCGGGCCAGTTATACTTACCCCACTGATGGCCGCAAGGTTTCCCAACTGAACGGCTTTCAAATACAAACTCAAGGAAATAAAAGTTCCCAGGGTACTAGCAAGGGTTACGAGAACTTTATCTTTTTTAGGTAAACTCTTTAGTCCGGAAAAAAATCGTACTCGACTTCGTTGAAAGGATAGAACAAAATAAACAGCAAAGGCTCCAAAAATACGAATGATATTTGACTGTGTCGCCGTTAGGCTTGCATCCATATCAAAAGCATATCGAGTAAGGGTTAAACCAGAGGCGTCTAAGAGCATTCCAACAAAAGCAAATAAAATACCTTTCACTTCCCAGCTTCCAGTGGTCTTCTTTCCCTCAAGGCTGAGCACAAGTACGCAGGCGATACAACAAAAGATGCCAATGAGCTTACCTTCCCCAAGATTTTGGCCGAGAATAAAATAGCCAAGAATTCCAAGAATGATTGGTTGGAAACCAAATAAAACCAGTGTTCGGCCTGAGCCAATCGTCATAAAAGCTTTTAGTAAAAATGTGTCGCCTATTCCCAGGCCCAACATTCCACTTAAAGTTAGATAGAGAAAAGTGCTTCCTTGTGGAATGGCCGTTTCACCAGAAACAATGAGGACTCCTGAAAAACCAACAAGAGCTATCAAGGCCTTAAACTTGTTCATCCATAAGTCGCCTAGGATCCTAGAGTAGCGAGTGTATGCTACTGAGCCCAACGCAAAACTAAAATTAGCACAAAGAGTAAGAAGGTAAGGAAGCATTTATTTTTTTGGAAGGTAATTCTTTATATTAGGAAAACCCTCTCTCTCCTTTAAGCCCTTCAAGTAAGGGGAAAAAAAACTCAAATCCGCTTCAATTTCAGCGACTTCTTTCGCCCAAAAAAGAGTTTGTGCGATAAAGATATCGGCCAATGAAAACGTGTCTGAAATGAGATAATTCCCATCAAGAGAGGTCTTAAGAGTATTTAAGGCCCTTGTGAAGTCAATATTCGCCGACAGGATAATTTTTTCACACCTGATATCTTCAGGGTAAATCAGCGTATGCTTTCTTATGTTCCATAGGGGTTGCTCTAGCTCACTAAGGGCGAAAAATAACCACTTGTCTACGTTCGCTCGAAACAATGACCCCTCTTCACCAATAAGGTCAATTTTCTTTCTCGCCCTTTGACAAATGAAATGACAAATAGCTCCCGATTCAAAAATAAATTGGTTCTCCACTTCTAGGACAGGAACCTTTCCCATCGGGTTTTTTAGTAGAAAAGAATTACTTTGTGCCTCCCCTTTATTTAAATTGAGATGAATATGTTCGAATTGATCACCCGTTTCACAAAGTGTCCAAATACAACGAAAAACGCGAGAAGCTGCTGGGCCATAAATCTTATACATAATTAACCTTCTTTAATGTTTTCAAACAAAAATTTTAACTTATTATAGAGTAGTGGAACAATTTAAAATATATCTCTTTCAAATAGTTGCCTTTATCTTTTTCGGATTTACGATGGAAATTATTTTTTCCGTTACTGGCATAGAATTAGCGCTTGGGAAAAAATTAAAAAAACAAACCCCTCACAAATACCTAGAGGGATTTGTCAGCCTTTATATGATTCCAATCCATGGCTTAGGGGTCACTTTTTTATATCTTCCGATGTTTGAGCTCATTCATGAACTACCAATTTTTGTTCGCTATATTATTTGGGCAGTAAGCTTCACCGGGTGTGAAATTATTGGGGGATTTATTTACCATAAATTAATTGGTTTTTATCCTTGGGATTATTATAAAGAATCAAAATTTAAAATTTTTCAAGCGGGTTATAGTCTTTGGACACTGGTGCCTTTGTGGGGCATCGCGGGACTAGTTCTAGAACAATACACCGCGCTCATTATACATCTCTCAAAGTTTCTATAATAATATTGTTTGTTGAGTTATTGATTCTTTACGACACCTGTTCAGTTAATAGATAATGAAAGAATGAATACTCTAATCACTTATTTTTTACAGCGCCCTATTATTGCAAATGCTATTTTTGTGGCGATTATTATCCTGGGAATTTTCTCGTGGCCAAGAATCGGAAAAGAGGAAATGCCTGAATTTGCCATGGATTGGATTAGCGTCTCAGTAAATTACCCAGGAGCAACAGCAAAAGAAGTTGAAGAATTTATTATTAGACCAATAGAAGATGAAATCAAAGGAGTTCAAGGCATTTATGAGATTAATTCAAATGCGTCTCCCTCAACAGCTTCGATCTCTGTCAATATTGATTCTAAAAAATTTTCCCAAAAAGAAGTCGTACAGGAATTTAAAGATGCCGTTTTACGAGTTCAGCTCCCTCAGGGGGTGAGAAACCTCCCCCGTTTCAGACAATTTAATAGTAGTGAGAAGGCCATTATTGATATTGGTGTTTATTTTAGAAATAAAAATTTATTAGAAAATGAAGACCGAGAGATTCTTCAAGATAAAGTATTATTGCTAGAATCTAAATTATTAAATTCTAAGCATATATCCAGTATTTCGAGAAAAGGTTTTTTCTCTCCAGAGCTTTTGATAACACCAGACAAAGAAAAACTTAACGCTAAAGACATCACAACCTATGACATCATTCAATCAGTAAAAGAACAACATATTGATCGGCCTATTGGAACGCTTCGAGAGGATATTGAAAAAAAGTTCTCCATTTATAATTCTTTAAATAGCGCTGAAAAAATTAAACAAGTTCCTGTTAGAGCAAATTTTTCAGGAAACGTACTGTCTCTCAAGGAAGTTGCGGAGGTCAAAAAACAATTCATCGACAACCCCTCAATTTTTAAAATTAATGGACGCCAAGGCATTGTGATTAATGTCAAAAAAAACCCCGCCTCGGATATATTAACTGCGAGAGAGTCTGTTCTTAATGAAATCAAAAAAGTTAAGCATGTTTTTGAATCAAATGATCTCGATATCGTTTTAATGGATGATGAATCCTCTGATGTGCGAAATCGCCTAAGTTTAATTTTATCCAATGGGGCAACTGGTTTTGCGTTAATCGTTTTAGTTCTATTTTTTGCGCTCAATTTAAAAACAGCTTTTTGGGTAAGTATGGGTATCCCCTTCAGCCTCGCCTTTACGTTAATTATTGCCTACATTTCAGGTCAAACGGTCAACAACATGACCTTAGCAGGAATTATTATTGTCCTTGGAATAGTTGTCGATGATGCGATCATTATTGCTGACAATATTAAAGAAAAATATGAACAAGGTTTAAGAGGGATTGAGGCGTTAAAAACGGGTGTTCTGGAAGTAGTTTCTCCAATAGCAGCATCTATCGTAACTACGATCCTTGCCTTTATCCCTTTGATGTTTTTTGATGGATATTTTGGTCTATTCATCAAATACATCCCAGTGATAGTATGCTTTATGCTTTTGGGGAGTCTGCTTGAAAGCTATTTTATCCTTCCAGGCCATTTAAAAGTTTCGCCAAAGAATGAAAATAAGATAAGGCGAAAAGATTTTTTTGTCCGACTAGAAAATATATACCAAAGAAAAGTTACTCCTCTAATAAAGCACTCAAGTGTTACATTGATTATTTCTCTCTTCATTCTAACTTTTACTGTTCTGTTTTTTGCAAACAACAGTAAGTTCATGATGTTTCCTAGAGAGGATGTTAAAGAAATTTTCATTAAAGTAAAAACCCCTCAAGATAGTGATCGTTTACAAACGTCGAAATATATTCAAGAACTTGAAAACTTTATGATGCATCACCCAGATACAGTTGCAGTGAGAAGCACGATTGCAAACTCTCGTCGTGGAAGAGAGGTAAAGCAAAATCAGGCATGGATTAGAGTAGAGGTCAAAAACAAACTAGAGCGAACGGAAGATGTATCTCAAACAATTAAAAATTGGGAGACATTCATTGAGTCTCTAAAAGAAAAAGGAAATTTCACAGAAGCAAGAGTTTTTAAATCATGGTTTGGCCATGGTAGCGGTAGTCCAATTGAAATAATGGTGCGAGCTGAAAATGAAAAGTTACGTTTACTTGCTGGAAAAATGATTCAAAAAGAGCTTGAGGCAATAACGGAAATACAAAACACGGATCTAGAAGAGCCGCTACAAAAAAAAGAATACCAAGTTAGCATTAACCAGACTGCAGCAAAAAAATTAGGCGTATCCCCTTTGGCAATCGAGTCAACTCTTAGAGCAGCGACATTTAGCGAGCGCCTCTATTCCCTCAGAGATGAATATCAAGAGTTCGATACTCGGATAAAAATTAATCTTTATTCAATTAATCCTCTAGAAGACCTAAAAGAACTGAAAGTACCAGGAAAAAATGGAAATACCATTTCATTAAGTAAATTAATCTCCATTTCAGAAACAGAGCAAGCTAATTCAGTTTATCGATTTGATTACAAACGCACGACTAGAGTATTTGCCGATTTTAAACCGGAAACAAAAATGACGCCACTTGAGCTTGGGGATATTTTAGAAAGCAAAATTTTACCAAAAGTGAACACTGTATACCCAGAAGTAACTTTTCTTTTAAAAGGTGATATCGAGCAAAGTCGAAAAGGAATTAGTGATTTCAAATGGTCTATTTACACCGTCATATTTGGTATTTTAGTTATACTCATTATTGGATTTAATAATTTATCATCTCCAATGATTGTCATGACAATAATTCCATTCGGGCTTGGAAGTGCGTGCCTCACTCTTCTACTTCATGGAGTAAAGGTTTATGGATTTTTTAGCGTCATTGGAGCAATTGGTATGATTGGTGTCATCGTAAATGACGCTATTGTGATGATTGATAAACTCAACAGCGAATCTCCTGATAATATTCATGATATTTTAAAAGTATCTAGTTCCAGAATCAGGGCAATTTTAATGACAACGGTAACAACCGTTATTGGCATATTACCAACAGCTTATGGATTATTTGGACACGATAGTATGCTCAGTGAAATGATGCTTGTCATGGGATGGGGCTTACTATTTTCGACACTCATTACTCTCATTATTGTTCCCGTAACTTACAAGTTACTCAATATCAAAAAAATAATTAACTAATTTTTTTTCTTGAGTATTCCTTAAGTTTACTTGAGTCTAGATCAAATAAGTATTCTCCGAGATGAAAATTAAAATTTATTTTTTCTAAAACGTGAGAAAGATCAGTCGTTGGACGTGATAAAAAGTTTCTAGGGCCGTCGCCAAGGTTGATTCGTAAGCCTACACAATGAAGAAACAATCGATGTAAATTAAAATGTTCTCTAAAATATCGGTTGTAATTTCCCTTACCATATTTTGTATCACCAATAAGCTGATTTCCCATTGCTCCACAGTGCCGACGAATCTGATGATACCGGCCAGTAAAGATTTTAAATAACGCCAAAGTTACATGTGAATCACTTTGCAGGGGCCAAAAATTAGTTCGGGCATCTTGTTTTTTAGTTTTTGCCTGATTCCATAAGGGATAGGAAATAAATTTTTCCTCAGGCACACTCCCTTTGCATAGGCCAAGATAAATTTTTTGAGTATCTTGACTCTCCCACTGTTGCTTTAGAAAATTTGCTGCTTCGCTTGAGTAGGCGAAAATCATCGCACCGGAAACGGGCCGATCTAATCGGTGAACCGGATAGATATATTTCCCCGTTTGCTCTTTTAGAAGATGTAATAAAGATACTTTATCTGCGCATTCTGACCAAGGATGAACGATTAAACCAGAAGGCTTCTCAACCACAACGTAGTCTGTATCCTCGTAAATAATCTTGATCTGATAATTTTCCATAGGATATCTATTTATGATGAATAAAAGTATTAATCAAATTATTTTTAGGTCAGTAACGAGTTCATTTTTTAATTCATTTTGATCGTCAGCTTTAATTGGAAAATGTTCTTCTAACTTATCACCAATATCAACAATCACCTTAGTAAGACCTGAAATTATTTTTTTACTTTTAATCGATTGAGATAAAACTTCTACCTCATTATCCCAAAAATTTTGATCCACTTTTTGGTTTATTCCTTTATCGCCAATAATATTAATTCTTCTCTCCAGAAGGGAAATAAAAATAAGCACTCCCGTAGAATCTTTTGTCTGATGAAGATTATTGGAAAAAAAAGCTTCTAAGGTCCGCTGGCGAACTTCTTCATTAGTTTCATTTGCCGTCAGCAGTAATCTTTTATAAGGACTCCACAATGGCAATAAAAATCCAATTATTGAAAAAATGCAGCTAATAAAAAGATGATTAATTTCCAAATCAATCAGGTTGTAGTTCGTAATGGCCACCGAAATTAAAGTGAAGATCAACGCACTTAAATAATGAGTGTAAACATATTGATCACTTTTTGAAAGCAGTACTGTTACAACTTCACCGGACGTTTTTAATTCGGCATTACGAATCGCCTCTTTTATCGCCTCTGTGTCTTTTTTACTTAAACTTTGCATATAATCACCAACTCCCCGATGAACCACCGCCTGAAAAACCGCCGCCGCCTCCGCCCCATGAGCCAAAAGAAGATGAACCTCCTCCTGAAAGAAAACCGCCGCCACCGTAATAACCTCGGCGACCTCTCAACGAGGTGCCGAAAGTCCTATTTAAGCGTAAATATATCGCGATAATAATGAAGCTGAATATAGTGCTAAAAGGTAATGGTCTTCGACGTCTTTTCTTCACTTTTATTTCACTTGAATCAATACCAATTGTCTTGATGATTTCTGAGGCACCATACAGGATACCCTGATCAAGTTGATTATTCTTAAAATATTTCGTCATTCCTCTAATAATCTTTCCTGACTTGTAATCAGTAAGTACCCCCTCTAATCCATCACCAACTTCAATCCGTAGTTTTCTATCACCTGTTGAAACCAGTAGAAGAACTCCATCATCTCGTTGTTTATCACCAAGCTGCCACTTATCAACAACTTCAATAGAAAAATTTTCAATGCTCTCCCCTTGAAGATTTTTGACGGTCAATATTTGAAGTTGAGGGCCTTCCTCTCTCTTAATTTTGTGAAATAAAGACTCAAGTTGAATTTTCTGTTTTTTAGTCAACAGGCCGGCTTGATCAATTACTGGAGACGTTAAACTTGGAATATCAATAGCATAAGCTAATAGCGAAAACAGACTTAAAGAGAATGTAAATAAAATAGTCTTCATTAGAAATTAACGGCTGGGGCTTTTTGAATTTCTTCCACATTTTCTACGCTAAACTGCGGTTTCTTATCATGGTGATAAAATAAAGAATTTGTAAACGAGGTTGGAGGAACAGTGATAAGATTATTAAACTCCTTTATACTTTCAATATATCTTTTTCTTGCCACAGCAATTCGATTCTCCGTTCCCTCTAATTGGTTCTGTAGCGAAAGAAAATTCTCATTTGCCTTCAGCGCT
>JAURQB010000138.1 GCA_030836365.1 Bdellovibrionota bacterium
CTATTTTGATGATCTTCTCCTCTCTCGGTCTCTGGTTGAGAGAGGCAGGTGTTGAACGCTCAGCAGTTACTTATTTTAGCTGGGCGGCGCTCGGTTATAGCTTTAAATTTATTTGGGCACCTTTAATTGATCGACTTCCCCTCCCTATTCTAAATAGTCTTTTAGGGCGAAGGAGAAGTTGGCTACTTCTTTCTCAAATTCTGATAATTACCGCCATTTCATGGATGGCCATGGTCGACCCTGCTACCGGGGACAGCGCTCTCACTTCAATGGCGCTTGCCACTGTGATGCTCGGGTTTTCTTCAGCAACTCAAGACATTGTCATTGACGCTTATCGAATAGAATCTGCACCAACTGAATGGCAAGCAATCTTATCCGCCGCTTATATTGCAGGCTACCGCCTAGGAATGCTCGCGAGTGGAGCGGGTGCCCTTTTTATTGCGGCTTACTTTGGCACAACCAAAGAAGCTTATAACTACCTTGCTTGGAGAGATACGTATTTAATTATGGCGAGCTTAATGAGTGTCGGTATTTTAACAGGACTCTTTCGCCCAGAACCAAAACTAAAAAAACCTAAAGAGCATTATCACTCAGATATAGAATATATAATATTTTTTGTCCTCTTTTTGATTGTTGTCAGTGTTTTTATTGAAGCTTTTTATTTACTCGGAACGCCTGTAGATGCTCTAAAGTCGAATCTTAAGGAGTTTATCAGCAACAATGCACTCGTTAGCTTTCTTACTGGTTCAGTTCGCTTAATGGGGGCCATTTCCGCCACGATTGTCTTTGGCTACCTAGTTGGAAAAACGAAAATTATTAACACCGATATGATTGAAGAAAGTTATATTGGCCCTGTGAAAAACTTTTTTGAACGTTATGGAGCGAGCTTCGCAATCTTACTTCTTTCACTTATTGGGCTTTATCGTATTTCAGATATTGTTCTTGGCGTTATCTCAAACGTATTTTATCAAGACCTAGGATTTACAAAGTCTCAAATAGCGTCCGTTGTCAAAACTCTTGGCCTGATCATGAGTTTAGTTGGAGGCTTTTTAGGTGGCGCTTTAACCACGAGATTCGGAATTTATCGCATGCTCTGGTGGGGAGCAATTCTAGCATCTGCAACTAATATTTTATTTATGATTCAAGCAAAACTTGGTGCAAATCTTCCCTTTCTTTATTTAGTTATTTCGGCAGATAACCTGGCAGCAGGTCTCGCAAGTGCTGCTTTTGTTGCTTTTTTAAGTAGTCTTACCGATATTTCATTTACGGCCGTACAATATGCTATTTTCTCTTCTCTCATGACTCTCATTCCTAAAATAATTGGTGGATACTCTGGTGGAATGGTCGAGGTTATCGACTATTCGAACTTCTTTCTCGTAACGACATTGATGGGGCTCCCCGTTCTTTACATTATTTACCTCTGTCAACGAACGTTTAAACTTACAAAGAGTTAATGTAGGTCATTATTTATTTCAAATTTAAATAAGTGTCACTCACGAATTTATGCCCATCTTGATTCAAGTGGCCGTCCATTGGGAAATATAGACTTTTGGGGTTTTTATGAGTACTCATCAAAGAAAAGAAATCGTAAAATTTAATCGAATTTTTTGAACTTAATTCACCTAATAATTCCTGATGATAATTTCTAATTTTACCCTTATCTTCTTTATTTAAATACCAAACGCCATGATAAGGTATGTAAATAAATTCGAGCGTAATTCCATTATCATTACATAAATCTATGATCTTTTGTAAATACACTTTATGTAAAGAAATTTTCTCACTCCAATCATTGAGCTTATTAGGTAAATACCAGCCAAAATCGCCAGCTTTAAAACTCTCAATTTTTGATAAATTTTTAGACAACTCATATTGCTTTTCAATATCCTCGTCAGATTTTATTTCATCGACTTTATTGAGACTTTCAAATTGAAAAGAAGGCAGTGGCAGATTTCTAATTTTTCTTTCAAATAATTTAACTAAGTAATAAATCTTAGTATTTGCTTTAAACCAGTTAGTTATTTTTCGAAATAAGCTATCATCTTTTATTTGATATTTTATATCAGGATTAAAGTTTTTAATCCTATAATTATCCATGATGTCGTTATCAAAGATTTGTATTATCACTTTATCTAATCGAGTCTTTGTCATTAAATATTTAAGACGATGATAAAACAACAAGGGGCCACTCCCATTTTGAGAAAAATTCAAAATTTTACTCTCCTTAGTCTGATTAATTTGTTCAATAAAAGACTTACTATAGGGAACTCCCCATCCCTCAGAAAAAGAGTCTCCGAGAAGCACACTTGAATACTTATCCAGTTGGATATCTTTTTTTTCATAACCTCTTACCCCGATATTGTTTATATAATAAGGGACTGAAAACTCATTGGAGTTTAACCAAGCATTAATAAGCGGACGATATGGAGTTACGACTCTTTTTGTATCCGTAAAATTTCTTATATTTTTTTGGTGAATGAAAAACCCAACGAAATATTCAACAAGAGCTATTGTCAGAATATTAATAATACATATTAAAAATAAGTTTTTTAGCATATTTGTACCACTTTAAAGAAGATCCAATTATTGATAATAATATCAAATATAAAACCGATAGGTTTTTATGGGTAACAGTGCACTTAAAACAGAAATTATTGAGATCGAAGAAGGGACCGATACTTTCAGAATTGTTCGCTGTCCTGACAATAGACCAGCGGCTGACATTTTAAAAAGATTTGCCGCTGAATTAATTGATGGTATGATTATCGGCTTCTTTTTTTTCATCACTCAATTATTTACAATTACTTTTTGTGAAAAAATTTTTCATTTTTTTAACATTAATAAATACATGTCAATCGATAAAACTTACTTAATTACTTTTTCAGCGACCTATCTTTTTGTGAAATGCTTTTACTACTACGTTCTTTATCGGCAAAAATGTACAACATTTGGAAAAAAATTTTTCCATTTTAGAGTTTACCGAACGAACACTCAAGAACCAATTGGAATCCTTCGTATACTAATACGAGAAGTTTTTGGTAAGGCACTTACCATAATTTTCTTTCCTATCTCTTTTTTATGGTACCTACTTGACTCAAAGTCCCGACTTCCCCATGATCTTTTATCGGGAACGATGACTGTAGAAGAACTAAAAGAGCATAATGGCATTGATTATTGATAATCAGTCTAAAATAACTTTAAAAATTTTTCTTTGCTCATTATTTAAATGAATGAGGTTTCCAATTTTTTCTCCGAAACGGCCGCCTAATCCTCCCCAATGACTAGGAGTAATTAAAACAAAGTCATTAGGTGATATTTTTGACTCAAACTTAATCTCGCCACTAAAATTAATAAGCTCAGTTTCATTTAAAAGATCACTAACACGGGACAAGTAGTCCCCATTTTTCAAGTAAGATTTCCCCTGTGGCGTTTCAATAATCAGCCCCTCTTTTAGTTTTAACCTCATCATCCCAGCAGACAATATAAGATGACCAATACCACTGATCTCTCCTTTTGCATTTTCACCAAATGAAATAATGTTTTCTCCATTTGCCATGAAAATATTAGACTGTGCATGTGTCTGAACCTGACACCCAATTGGAATGACCTCGTTGTTTTTAAGGACTTTCTCGCCACAAAAAGCAGCCCCCCTTATTGACCTAACTCGAAAATTACCTTTCGATTTACTGGCAAAACTTATATCAACGCCAAAAGTAATATAAGCAAGAAACAAAATAACAATGGAGTATTTAACCAAGTAGATTCCTTTGTTTAGAATTTTTATAGTTGTCTAAAGTTTGGACACCAAATTCTCATAACTCTATTATATGCCAATATTTTTTGGCACCACTTGTGCAGGTAATTTCTATCAATTACGGACCTTTCTTAGGAAAAAGACATGATAAGAAATGCACTAATCACTACTCTATTTGTTTTATTAAATCTCATCCCTCAAACTAAGGTATTATCAAATACTTGCCCAGGCGGTACAGACGAAGCTTCCGTTAAGCTGTTGAACCCACGCTCAAATCAGATTTTAGAATTTAGTTGTAAAAATGATACTAGAAGAGAATTTATTCAAATTAATGAAGATAATACGAAACTAGTCGCGACTGCATTTAACAATTTAAATCCAGAAACGGGAGAGGAAAACCTTTCACTTAACACATTAAACATCTTAAAAGATGAATCACCTATTCAATTTGAAAAATTTGACCCATCTGGAAAACTAGAGCGATTTGAAAAATATGAAAACCAACAAGTAACATTAAAATTTATCGAAAAAGCACAAAGACTTGAAGAATTCAACACTGGTGAAGGCCAAGAAAATACCCTAAGCAGAGAATGTTTTTATGATTTCGAAGAACAAAAAATTCGTGAAAATAAATTTCATTCTTCCATCGCGAAGACTGAGTTATTTGTGCAAAACTCTACTGAGCATTCGATAACGGTATTGCAAACGACCACAATACAACTAAATAATAAGAGCAAAGAGTTGATCAATGAAAATAGTATTACCTTGCTATTAAAAGATTTTACAATATCTTTTTGCTTGGATGGAAGTTTTTTACCAGTGAATATTAAAGGTAATACCATATACAAAAATAAAAAGTACACGCTTTTAGAAGAGGGGTTGCCAATAAAGGTAATCGAAAGTTCAATGAAAGAAAATGATATTGAAGATTTACTAAAAGTATCGTCTTCAGAGATAGTTTCTCTCGATAGAACGGACAATTCAGCAGACGAAAACTCTAATCCAGGATCGGGTAATGAGCCGGCTAATAATAACTCTCATTTTGATAATCAGCCGACACAACCAAATACACCGAGCACTCCTGAAGAGTAGATAAACAGGACTTAACGAGAGAGCTCATAAAACTTATTTATATCTAAATAAATAATAAGCGCCAATCATATGATCCCACTCATAAATCGGAGCAATATCGCGCACGCCCTTGTAATCAATATAAAGATAGACGTATTCACCCTTTTCAAAATCGCAACGAAGTTCGCCGCAAACGTCTTGAAGTTTAAATTGAATTTCCATCGTATCTTTTGAATAACTCGCAATAAATTCTGATGCAGTTGCAGGAAAGGAGTATTTTCTATCGCCGCTAACAAGAGAAGCGTTAAGCATACTCATATAGGGGCCGCGATTAATCACACCAGTAGAGAGCTTGAACTCAACATCCTCAATTTTAGTCAAAGGAGATAGTTCAACAATTACAGGCTTCTCTATTCTTCTCGCGCCATACATATGATCACCCGTAACGCTCAACTGAACCCACTCGGACTGATCATTTAATCTTCCTTCAACCAATGGTTCAAGAAATGGATTAGGCATAACCGTCGATTTGCCATAAATGTTTGTGGTGATTACTAATGTAAATAAAATGATATATTTCATGATAATTCTCCTCAAATTTTTCGAAATGGTTCCACTAAACATAAGTGATGTCAAAAAAAAGGGAGGCTCAAAAGCCTCCCTTTTTAAATAAAAGAATTTTTTCTAATTTTATTCGATCACTGGATTAATTTCGACTCTAGAGTCATTGAGAGAAATACTCTCAGTCATCATTGAACGTGCCCCATAGCGAAAATTAAGTTTATAATTTCCCTCATTTAGAATAATGTGAAAACTGCCATCTGGATTACCTTTGTAGTCTTGAATTTTAGTTTGAGTAAGATTCTCATTGATCTTCAATACTTCAACCGTGTAGTCCGTCATTACCTCTCCATCACGATTTTTTAGCACTCCACGAACACCTGTTCCCTCAAGACGATCTAATAAATACTGCCAAGCTGGTCTATTTTTTTCAACCGTTCGGTCTCTCCATACATCATAACGTGGTTGAAAACCCTCTCTCGCGCTATTGAGCTCAATTACGTATGGAATGACCTGATGAGCTGCATACATCCAGTCAACATCACCACCGTCTACGCCATAAAGTATTTCCCATGGAGTGCCGGGACGATAATCTAAAATCTCCCCAATTTTTCGGCCAATCTTTGAAATAATTTGATGTGTTTCCGTTCTCTGCCCCTGACAACCGTAAGGATATAAGACAAGCTCAGAGTAAGAATGATAAGAAATATCAAATACCGGTTTCACATTGGCAACCAGCCCCATCAAAGCCCGTGTTTCAGGTTCAGACGCAGCACTTGGCCCACGATAAGTTTGAGACCAAGTTGAGCCACTTGAACCATTACAAGCACCCCACTCATGCGGATAGTTTCTATTAATATCAACCCCATAACTATTTCGCGTATTTTTTCTCCACATTGAATCACCAGACCAAACGCGGTTATTACCATCGACGTTAAGCATCGGAACAATCCAGATTTCATTTTCATCAACCCATTTAGTCACCTTTTCATCACTTCCGTAACGAGAGAGAAGATATTCGGCCATATCAATACCAATTTCAGGAGTCATCACTTCTCTCGCGTGGTGCATAGAGTTGTATAGGATTGCTGGTTCTACTTCGTCGACTTCTGGATTATCTGAAATCTTGATGGCCCAAATATTTCTTCCCTCTACGGAGTTTCCAATGCTCACAAGTTTTGAAATTTCCGGATAAGTTTCATTCATCCTTTTTAGAAAATCCTCAATTTCTTGTGGGTTTTGATATTCAGTATCAGGTGCCATAAAAAAGTTTTTTTCGTTTCGAATAACAATTTCATAACCCTCGGAAGTCAATTTATCTAATTGAATCTGACTAACGGCCAGATCAATAAATCCTGCTTTTAAGTCAACGCCCGTCACATCGTAATCTCGAGAAGCAAACTTCAACATTTCTAAGTGATAGTCACTATATTTGACTCCCATGATGCCCACTTTTTCATCCTTAAATTCATCAGGAATTGAAGACAATCTCTCGTGAGCAAATAGACTTTGTTGATAAAAAAATGAAATACATAGAAATAGTATTAATTTTTTAGACATTTAAACTTCCTTGTTTAATTTGTATGTCATTATAGGGGAACAAAATAAATTTAATTTGGCAAGAAAGCTCTTAAAATTTAATTCATTCCTTACCAATAGTTATTCAAAATACGGAAAAAGGAAGATGGAATGATGTAGGTGATTTTCCAATTGAAAAAGAGTTTCATCAACAAGAAGGAGATGATCGAATCTATCAGTCACCGTTTGGGGTCATCAAAATATCTGGTGATAAAATTTTCGTGATGAGTAATGACAATATCCTGCCAGAGAGGATTTAATATCCCTCATGGCCAATAGAAAACGTGCAAGAAAACAAAATAACGTTGAATCAGAATATTATGTTGATGATACCTGCATTGACTGCGGTACCTGTTACTGGATGGCACCAGATACCTTTAAGCGTGAGGGATATCAATCCATCGCTTACAGTAAGATTGAAAATGAACAGCAGCAAATGAGCGCGCAAAATGCCCTGCTAAGCTGCCCAACAAATTCAATTGGCGCTGCTACTCAGATGCGTCCATCGCCAACACTACCAAGCTTAATAAGCGAGAATGTCTATCACCTTGGGTTTCACAGCGAGCGCTCTTTTGGCGGCACCCCCTATTACATAAATGATTATGGTGGAGTGATGATCGACTGTCCAAGATTTAACCAAAAAACGATTCAACACCTTCGTGAACGTCAAGGATTAAAACTTCAACTGCTGACACATAAAGATGGCATTGCCGACACTGGCCAATACCACCGAGAATTTAACACCACTCGAATCATTCATATCGGTGACCAATGCAATAAGGCGATGAACTGGGAGAGGTACCTTTCAGGCGAAGATGACATCGAAATAGAACAAAACCTTCTCGCCATTCCAACCCCCGGACACACCAAAGGGAGCGTGTGTTATCTTTATCAACATAAATATCTTTTTACGGGAGATCATTTATGTTTTTCTCGAAATTTAGGTCACCTCATTGGTTTTAAAAATCACTGTTGGTACTCCAATGAAAAACTTATTACCTCAATGGAAAAATTATTAAACTACGACTTTGAGTGGATTTTACCGGAACACGGCGCTCCCTATCATGCATCACCGGATAAGATGAAAAATGAAATCGAAACATGTCTAAATTATCTAAAAAGTTAATCTTATAAAATCTGAGAAAGGAATTCTTTGAGCCTAGGATTGTCGGGGCGATCAAAAAACTGATCTGGCGGAAGATCCGCAATAATTTCTCCATGATCCATAAAAATAATCCGATCAGCGACTTCTCTCGCAAATCCCATTTCATGGGTCACACAAATCATGGTCATTCCCTCTTTCGCCAAATCCGTCATTACTTCAAGAACCTCTTTAACCATTTCCGGATCAAGTGCTGAGGTTGGTTCATCAAATAGCATCACCTTTGGGTTCATGCATAAGCTTCTGGCAATCGCCACGCGCTGTTTTTGCCCCCCAGAAATTTGATTAGGGTACTTGTTTGCTTCACTAGAGATTTTTACTTTTGAGAGATATTCCATCGCTTTGGTTTTGGCATCATCTTTTGAAATATTTCTCACCAATGTTGGCGCTAAAGTTAAATTTTCTAATATCGTTAAATGGGGAAAAAGATTAAAATGCTGGAACACCATTCCGACATCTTGGCGAATTTTCTCAATCTCCTCAAGTGAGTCAAGAATCGATTTTCCCTCAATGGCAACACTGCCCTCTTGAAACTCTTCCAAATAGTTCATGCAACGAATAAGAGTCGATTTGCCTGAGCCACTTGGGCCACAAACGACAACTCGCTCGCCCTTTTGGATGGATAAATTGATGTTTTTTAAAACATGAAAGTCATCAAACCATTTGTTTAGTTTAGTCACTTTAATCATTAACTTCTCTCTTTTGATAATTTAAATTCGTACTCTACTTGTTGAGAAAATCGGCCCATAAAAAAACAAATAATAAAATAAATAAGCGCCACGAATATATAGGCCTCAATACTAAAACCTAGCCAGGAAGCATCAGTTAGACTTGATTTGGCCGTTCCCATTAAATCAAATAAAGCGATGACAATAACTAAACTTGTATCTTTAAACATGCCAATCATCGTGTTAACGGTTGGTGGTATGACTTGAACGAGTGCTTGAGGTAAAATAACATACATTTGAGTCTGTAAATAATTTAGCCCGAGCGCTTTTGCGGCTTCTTCTTGCCCCGGCGGTAAAGACTGCAGTCCCCCTCTCACGACTTCCGCAAAATAAGCCGCAGAAAAAAGGATAATCGCCACTTGGGCACGAAATAATTTATCAATATTTAGATCATTTGGTAGAAATAAAGGCAGCATCACAGAGGACATAAATAAGATACTAATGAGGGGCACACCTCTAATTAGTTCGATGTAACAAACCACAGGATAGGAAAGGAGTTTCGATTTAGAGCGTCTCCCTAAGGCTAAAAGAATCCCTAAAGGATAGCTAACAAGAATTCCAACCGTGCTGAGTAAAATCGTCAACGGGAGTCCTCCCCAGAGATGATTTTCAACGGGTGAGAGCCCCCACCCTCCAGACAGTAAGAAATAATAGATGAAAAACAACGTTGGAAATTTAAGCAATAACGATTTATTCCAATTTTTTTTCTTGGTGAAATGAAACCAAAATATTATCCATAAAATAAGCCCCACAATTGGACGCCACAAATGCTCTCTGGGATAGACACCAAACAAAATGTATAAATATTTTTCTCTGATAAATGAAAGGCAAGCGCCACTTGCTTCTCGACAAGCAGATGAATCTCCCTTCCAAACGGCGTTAATCAAAAACCAGTTCATTATTAAATACAACAAGCCACAACCAATAATAAGCATGAGAATAGAGATCATACTTTGAGCAATGTTGGGAAAAAGATTTCTCTTTCCCCAATGAACAAGCTTATGATCAAGACCTCTTCTCATCTCTTTGCCACTCCTAATATTTTAGAATTAATCATATTAGCAACACTTGAAACACTCAAACTGGTGACCAAATAAAGGACCATAATTAATAACACAAGCTCAACAGCTTGCCCCGTTTGATTCATCGTTGTGTTGGCGACGCTAACAAAATCAGGATATCCAATGGCGACCGCTAAAGAACTATTTTTTGTCAGATTTAAAAACTGCGCCGTCATTGGAGGAAGTGCAACACGAAATGATTGAGGTAAAATAATTTTTTTCAATGTTTGAATTTTAGTCATCCCAAGAGCATAGGCCGCTTCCCATTGTCCATTATCCACTGCGAGAATGCCGGCCCTGACGATCTCCCCAATAAAAGCTCCGGTATACAAAACAAGTCCAAGCAAAAGAGAAATTAGTTCTGGAGATAAACTTGAGCCACCGCTGACATTAAACCCTCTGACAGCAGGATATTCGAGAGGAAAAAAACGCAAAATTAACTCGATTTGAGCAATCTCAACGAGAAGAAATAAAAAAATTAATGGAGCAATTTTTAATCGAAGAGACGTTTTTTGTGCCCACTGTTTGACAAGATAAACAAGGCAAAAACTCACCGCAATGGATGATAAAATCACCGCAATAGCGCCGGGATGACTAAACCAGGGATAGTTAATACCGCGATTGGAAAAAATGATGCCCATGAAGGGAGTTGCTCTTTTTACGGCCGGCATGACATCCGTAAAAATACCGTACCAAAAAAAAAGCTGAAGGAGTAAAGGAATATTGCGAAAAAAATTTAAGTACAGATAACAAAATTTTGAGAGTAAAAAATTTTTTGATAAAGAAAAAACACCAAGAAGAACACCCAACACAAGCGCCAATGTATTTCCAATAATAGCAACATAAAGCGTATTAATGACTCCGGCCCACAAAGCGCGTCCATAAGACATAAATGAGTTATAATCAACAATGGACTCGCTTAATTCAAACCCTGCTTCTTGTGATAAAAAGTGAAATCCTGTCGAAATATTTTGCTGCTCAATATTTTTAGTTAAAAAATATATTGGCGTGATCAATAAACCAACAACAGCTAAAAATAGAAGTAGTTTAATAATAAATCGTTTATTCATTAAAATTAACGTACCGGAGGAGCGTACAGAATCCCACCATTTTTCCAAAGCCGATTAAGTCCACGATCTAGTTTCAAAGGAGAATCATTGCCCACATGACGGGTAAAAATCTCTTCATAGTTACCCACATTTTTAACGACATTATACGCCCAATTTTCACTAAGTCCCAAAGCTCGTCCATTTCCTTCAGAAAGGCCAATGAACTTTCGAATCGCCGGGTTTGTCGTTTTCATGAAAGTATCAATATTTTTCGAGCTAAGGCCTAGCTCTTCCGCCTCGATGACTGAGTAAATTACCCATTTAACGATATCGAACCATTGGTCATCTCCGTGACGAACCGCAGGTGCTAGTGGCTCTTTTGAAATTACCTCCGGAAGAATAACATAATCTTGAGGGTTTTTTAATTTTGTTCGCTCACTGGCAAGACCTGACTTATCACTTGTCAGCGCATCACATCGCCCTTTAAAAAAGGCTTGATTAACTTCCTCATTAGACTCAAAAACCACTGGCTTAAATTTCATTTTGTTGGTTCTAAAAAAATCGGCCATATTTAGCTCGTTTGTTGTCCCTTGTTGGGTACAAACACTTGCGCCATCAAGTTCTTTTGCGGAAGTGACACCATCTTTCTTTCGCATCATAAAACCTTGGCCATCATAAAAAGTTGTAGGGGCAAAATTGATTCCGACAACAGTATCTCTGGTTAAGTTAAATGTTGTATTTCGACTTAGTACATCGATCTCGCCACTTTGAAGTGCCGTAAATCGCTGTTGAGCATTTAGCGAGACATACTGAACTTTATCAGGTGTTCCAAAAATCGCCGCACTAATGGCCCGACAAAAGTCAACATCTAGTCCACGCCAAACACCTTTAGAGTCAGGAGAAGAAAAGCCTGCAAGCCCAGTGGAAACACCGCACTTGAGCTTACCATTTTTTTTTACAGAATCTAGAGTTCCAGCATGTGAAGTAGAGAACATTAACAATGCTAAGATACATATCCTTTTCACTAAATTTTCCTTATTATTTTGAAGCTGAAATACGCTTTATTCGCTGTAGATTTTCGATTGCTCCATCAATATCGCCTTCATACAAATCAGTTATTGCCGAATTAGAAAGACTGTAAATCATTCGAAGTTTCTCTGAGGGATTACCGTCTTCATCACGCTGACGTCCGCTATTTCTCATACAAGCAACTCGCTCATCATCCCCACGAAACTCATCACATGTATAAGATTCATTTGCTGTATATTCCTTTTCAACGGATGCACGCACGCAGTCGAATTTACCGTCATTAAAAGTCGCACGATAACAGACATAACCAGCGTCTCGATCAAAATACCGCCCCCGAATCAAACTTAAACATTCCTCGCGCATACGGCTAAAAGAGATACTGTTACATACTTGTTCACCAGTTTCTGCGAATAATTCTGTTGATAAAATAAAAAGTAATGCGAAGACAAATCCGTTTGCTCGTTTCATAGGTTCCTCAAGATAAAGGTAATTATTAATTTAATAATAACCTATTTAGAAACATAAGATCAAAAGACTTCTTACTTTTGAGGACGATAAGGATGGCCCATATTCTTTAGCTGACGCATGAGCCCTGTTTTAAATAATAACTGAGAGTACCTGGCCGCATGATCGCGATACTTACTTCGTTTTTGTTCACTCGCTACGTTGGATTTAATATCTAGGACTGAGTCAAAAAAATGCGGAAGGTCAGATCCAAGAAAGCTCTGACTAATTCCCGAGCGTTTTACCCAGATGCTTCGCCCTGAAGCAAAACTAGAAAGAGCAAACTCCGGAAACGTTTTATCGTTCCCCTCGACGACAACTACTGCTTGCTCAAATAGTGGTGTTAATTCACCGGAGCATGTATTTTTTAAATATTCAGCACCATTAATCCCGCTCTCCTCACCAAGGATAACAACTTTTAGATCTTGATCTATCAGTTGATCAGTTAATTTTTGGAGCTCGTTTGGTGATAAAAACCCCGAATTAATAAGAGCAATATTACCTGTTGGTGGGTTTTCATGAAAGGGAAAGTCTTCAAAATTATAAAATGGTCTCACCACTTCCAGCCCTGGCACTACATTTTCATGAGACTGAACCTTATGAGAGTATGAATCTTTTTTCTTTTTTGCCCAGGATCTTAAATAACTTTTAAATAACTTCTCGGAGAAATTTTTGGCAGGAAGATTTAAATCATTGGAAAAAAAGTAGTTCAACACACTTGTTTTTTCACAGTGAGATATTCCGTGAGAAAATCCACTTGAAAAATTAATAATCAAATCAAATCGACAAGGAACAGAGAGTTTTTTCGCCGCAACAGGAATAAGATAGGATTTTTTTCTAAACTCCGCCTCCGTTTTAACAATATTACTTAAAAAACTGCTTCTAATGGACTGCATTTCAATCTGGCCGAGCACTTTTCCCGGAATATGAGCGAGGGTATAAATCGTCGCTTCAGGAAACATGGAGCAGGCCAATTCAATAAGTCGGTGAACTGGTTTTCTCTCAATAATGTGGTCACAAGTAATTGCTACTTTCATAACTAATACCTTCTCATTTGAATAATTGTTGATCCAAATACTAGAACGACCGCCCCAATAATTTGAATCCAATCTAGAGTGCTATTTAAATAAAGCCAGTTAACAATAACTGCACACAACGGAAAAAATAGCTCTGCGAGAGTTGCGACTTTTGCGGGCAAACGCTTTAAGCCTCTGTAGTAAAAAAACATTCCGATAACGCCACTTAGTAGGACAAGTAGAGCAATATCTCGGACAAATGACTGACTGACGCCTGATAATATTTTTGGCGCCATAAAAACAAAATACGAAGAGGTCAGAAGTCCAAAGAAGAATCTGCCGGCCATAATTTCATTAGTTTTGTATTTTTTTGATTGTAAATATTTACCAAAAACGGTTGCACTGCCCCAACCAACAACAGCAAATAAAGACAGGAAAACGCCCATGTAAGGCGCATCGCTTTTAAAAATCTCCGTCAGACTTGTCGCACTTAATCCGCTAAATACTTGCTGATAACTAACCCCCAGGCCGCCTAAAATACAAATGGCCGACCAAAAGATAAACTTTGAATCTATTTTCTCTTTTAAAAAAAGACCCGATAAAGTAATTGCGACAACAGGTTGCAGCTTTTGAAGTAGAATAACCAAGCTTGGATTTAGCAACGTAAATGCTTTAGTAAAGGCAAGTGTGCTGAGAGCACTCCCGACGCCACCAATCATAAAAAAAGAAAAGACAATTTTTTTATCTCCAATTAACAATCTCTTTAAGAGTTTAAAAACGCTAGGGGTAAAAAGAAGGACTAAAAATAAGTGCTCAAAGAAAATAATTTGAGTCGCGCTATGACCTCTACCTAGTAAGGGGTAGCGAATTAGTGTATCAACGGCCCAAACGAGGCAGGCAATACAAATAAAGAGAATACCGCTCATTTAAAATAGACCCTCATTGAAAAAAGCATCAAAACTCTCTCTTGCTCTAGTCGCAGCAATTTCTTTTTTTATTTTTTTTCTATTTTTTCGATCTCGACGTTGATGGCGCTCTAGAGTGACAGGGGGCAAAAGTCCAAAATTAATATTAGAAGGACGAGGTTTCTCATTTGTCATTATATAGTTCACAAGTGCACCAAGAGCGGTATCTTTAGGAAAGCTAATTGACTCTTTCCCATTTATTTTTCGTAAAACCTGAGTGGCAACATAAAGCCCCATGGCCGCTGATTCGGTGTAGCCCTCTACTCCGGTGATTTGGCCTGCAAAGTATAACCGTGGAAACTCACGAGATGACATATCTTCATTTAGTAATTTTCTGGCATTCAAAAAAGTGTTGCGATGAACGCTACCAAGGTGAGGAAAACTCGCCTGCTCAAAACCTGGGATCATTTGGAACACGCGAACTTGTTCTTTATAAGTTAATCTATTTTGGAAGCCCACAAGGTTATATGCTTCACCGGCGAGATTTTCTCTTCTCAGCTGAACAACTGCGTAAGCTCGCTTACCTTCAGCATCCTCAAGGCCAACAGGCTTCATGCAACTAAAACGAAGGGTGTCTACTCCTCGTTGTGCCATTAGGTCCACAGGTAAACATGACTCAAAATAATTGGCGTCTTCAAAACTTGCCGCCGGTACTTTGTCAGCTTTTATTAATTCAGCGACAAAATTTTCATATTCTTCTTGATTCAAGGGAGCATTGAGGTAATCAGGTATTTTATCTTCCTCAACATCTTCGTAGCGATCTTTAAAATATAATTTTTCTAAATCAAGTGAATCTGCATCAACAATTGGAGCGATCGCATCATAGAAGTGAAGATCTTCACCTGTAATAATGTCTTTAATCCATTTCGATAGGTTATCTGTTGTTAAAGGACCTGTTGCGACAATGGTGTACTCACACTCATGTTTTGTTGCGAGTAAAATAGGGTCTGTCACATCTTCATGAACGACGGTTATATTTTGATGCGTCTCCAAAACAACGGAAATTTCTTTTGAAAAAGCAACTCGGTCAACGGCCAATGCACTTCCCGCAGGTACAGCATTTTTTCTCCCCGCTTTTAAAACAAGCGAGCCCAACTTATCCATTTCAGTTTTTAGGAGCCCGTGTCCACTATTTGGATCCATTGATTTAAGTGAGTTAGTACAAACGAGCTCACCAAATGTTTGGAGTGATTGCGCCGGGCCTTTTTTCAGCTTTTTACATTCTGCCAAAACGACTTCTACACCATTTTCAGCTAAAAAATAAGCGGCATCACTGCCGGCCATTCCTGCGCCAATAATTAGGACTTTTTTCTTGTTGTTCATCACTGTATATCTCATGTAATAATTGTAGAGAGTCTTGTACTTGTCTCAACACGGGACGTCAACTAACTGAAAAGAAATGGCCTAGTCGTATGGAAATATTTTTACATCAAAAAAACAATAATATCGGGGACTTAGAATCAGCTACCCAAACCTTAATCAATACTTATGAGGATTCTTCAGACAAAGGACTTCATCTATATCCAGAGAGTTTTCTCGGCGGTTATCCATTACAAGATGTTTGCCTTCAAAGGCCCTTTATTGAAAAGTATCACGAGTGCCTAGAAAGACTTCGTCAGGCAGCGATAAAAGGAGCTTCAAAAACACTTATTTTTGGTGGACTTGAATATGAGTTAAATGAAAACCAAGAAATAATCCATATATACAATTGTGCATATAAAATGGATCACGAAGGAGTCACTTCAATTTACCGAAAACAGCTCCTTCCAAATTATGACATCTATGATGAAAAAAAATATTTTACAGCAGGGGAAAGTAATTGTTTTTTTGAGGTGCAAGGTTATCAGTTCTGCTTATTTATTTGTGAAGACATGTGGCACTCGAGTGCTCATTCTGTTGACCCTGTAACAAATGCCTACAATGAGTATGTTAAAAATGGAAAACCGATAGACGCCGTTATTAACTTATCGGCAAGCCCTTTTCATATAGGAAAGCAACAAACCAGAATTAAACGGGCCACGGAAATTGCTCACTCTTTTCAGGCCCCTTTCATCTACATCAATCAAATTGGACTGCATGATGAAATCCTTTTTGATGGCCAAAGCTTCGTCATCAATCAAGAAGAACTAATCACTGCACAGAGCTTTCAAGAGGAAACAATTAGTTTCGTTGTCGAAAAATCTTCTAAAACAAATTTATCAGAAAAAATTCATCAACCATCTGAAGTTGAAAATACATGGGAGAATTTATTTCGCGCGCGTGTTAATAAAGAAAGCAAAGCATTTCAATTGCTCAATGATCATGACTTAAAAGAAATTCTATTGGCCCAAAGTTTTGCGCTTAATGAATACGCAAGAAAAACAAATATGACGTCTTTTCTCGTTGCCCTTAGTGGAGGAATTGACTCTGCTCTCGTCGTTGCAATTGCCCATCTTGCCTCAAAGGCATCAGGCCTTCCTCTTGAAGCAGTTTACATGCCCTCTCAATTTAACTCTAATTTGAGTTATGAACTGAGTAAAAAACTTTGTGAAAATATTGGTATCAAGTTAAAAATGATTAACTTGAAGTTCATTCATCAAACCATCAAAATGACTTTTAATGATGGTATGGGAGAAGAACTGACAGGACTTGCCGATGAAAATATTCAATCTCGTTTAAGGGGAAACCTTATCTATGCCCGTAGTAACCAAACCGGTGCAATGGTTTTAAACACCTCTAATAAATCAGAACTCTCTGTTGGTTATTCGACTCTTTATGGTGATAGCGTTGGCGCCATCAGCATTCTCGGAGATCTTTACAAAACAGAAGTTTATCAACTCGCAAACTTTATCAATCAATATTTTAACAATATTATTCCAGAAGAAATAATCACCCGGGCGCCAAGTGCCGAATTAAGAGAAGATCAGAAAGATGAAGATAGTCTTCCTCCTTATAATCGTTTAGACCTTATTTTAGAATGCTTACTGAGTTATCAATATTCGCTCGAAGAAATTCAGGCGCTTGGCATTGCTCAAGCTGAACTAAATAAAGTTTTTGGACTTTATAATCGCGCCGAGTTTAAAAGATATCAGTTCTGCCCGATAGTAAAACTGAAGGCAAAA
>JAURQB010000139.1 GCA_030836365.1 Bdellovibrionota bacterium
CTTTCTTTCTCTTTTTGAGTAAAAGGAAGTTGAGATTGGATAATCTTTTTTGCAACGCTTTCTGTACAATTGTCTCTATTGATAACGCGCTTTAATTGGATATTAGTGTCAGCTTTTACTAGAATAATAAAGTCAAAATACTGCTGCATTTTTTTTTCAAAAAGCAGTGGGATATCATAAAAAATATACTCATCATCTAATGAAATTTGCTGAATAAAATGTTGCTCAATTTGTGGGTGCAAAAAATTTTCAAGCTGGATCTTCAGTTTATCATTTTCAAATGCCAGCTTTCTTAATATCGCAAAATTAATTTTCTCGTCAGATATTGACTCAGGACAAATTGTTTTAATAAAGGGTAGAGTTTGTTTTTCTTTGTAGATGCCCTTAATCATTTTATCGGCACAAATAACTTTCTGTCCCTCACTTTCAAAAATCTGTGAAACGGATGATTTTCCAGAAGCGATTCCGCCGGTAATACCAATTATTGGAATATTTAAATTGTATAAACGATTCACTTTTTTTCTACCTCTTTTACAGCATTCCATGCTCTCTCTTTTTTTTCTCTTGTGTAATCGGCAAAGTTCTCTTGTTTTTCTAATGCCGCAAGCTCCATCTTAGTAAAACGATTTATAAACTTTTTGTTTGCCGCACGAAGAGAGTTTTCTGGATTAATGTTTAAGTGTCTTCCTAGTTGCACCATTGAAAATAAGAGGTCTCCAAATTCTTCATCTATTTTGTGAAAATCCTTTGAATTATTTATCTCCTCTTTAAGCTCTTGAAGCTCCTCGGATACTTTGTGCAGCACTTGTTTAGGATTATCCCAATCGAAATCGAGCTTATTTGTTTTTTCTCCGATCTTATATGCACTTAACAAGCTTGTATTTGAAAGAATTGAGTGAGAAAAAGATAAAGGCATATTAACATTTTGCTCCTTTCTTTTAATTTCTTCCCAGTTTTTTTTCACTTCCTCAATTGAAGAAACTTTTGTCTTATCGAAAACATGTGGATGTCGTCTGATCATTTTTTCATTTATTGAGGAAATTACTTTGGAAATATTAAAATGTTGATCTTCCTCGGCAATTACGCTGTGGAGCACCACCTGAAGTAAAATATCTCCAAGCTCATCTTTAATTTTTTCCATGTCATGACTCTCAATTGCATCAACGCACTCAAAAGTCTCTTCGATTAAATATTTAATTAAGCTTTGATGAGTTTGTTTAAGGTCCCAAGGACAACCAGTGCTTGGATTACGCAGGGCCTTTATTGTCGATATAAAGTCGTTAAATTGTTCTGCTGGATTCATTACTTTTCCTTGTTTTTATATACATATAGAAGGCTTTGCATTAACTTATAATTATGTCTGACACTAATAATTTAAATCTTTTTGATGCAACCGTAAATATCGACTCTAATCAGAATGTTTGTCCGGAAAATTTCGATTCATCAGTCAGTGAAGTATTAAAAATTTTTAGTAAGTTTTTGATTGAGGACAGGTTTCCGGGAATCGATTTCTCAAGTTTTAAAGAGTGTAGACTTTCACTAAGCCTTTATATGATTGACGATGATGAAATGATTGAGCTTAATGAAAAATATCGGGGAAAGAAAATGACAACAGACGTTCTATCTTTTCCAGTTCAAGATGACTTGAGGGAAGGCATTGACAGTTTTTCATTAGCATCTGGAGAGTTAATTTTAGGTGATATTTTCATTAGCGCTCCCGTTGCGGTGCGCCAGGCAGGTGAAGCTAAGCTAACAATTGAAGTTGAGTTAGTTGAACTATTTATTCATGGAATTTTACATTTGATGGGCTATGATCACGAGCTTTCCGAAAAGGAAAAGCAAACGATGTATAATCTTGAAGAGGAAATTTTTGATCGATATAAGGGAAAAAAATGAGCAGTGCGGACTCCATTAAATTATCAGAGTGTAAAAATGATTTTTATAAATTAACACCAAAGGTTGACGAACTTCGGGGGTCACTTTGACATTGATCGAAAAAAAGGTCGTTTAGAAGAGATCGCAAATATTGAAAGCATGGATGGCTTTTGGGACGACCTTGAAAATGCCCAAAAAATTCAAAAAGAAAAAAATATACTTTCTCAAGTCGTCGATTTGTTCTCCTCTATCGTTGAAGCAAAAGATGACTTTGAGATTCTATTAGGCTTTGTTCAAGAGGAAGAAAGTGATGAGTCAATTGCAGAGGCAGTAGAGGCATTCTCACAATTTAAAAACCAATTATCAGAGGCAGAAAAGACCGTTTTATTATCTGACAAATTAGATAGCTACAATGCAATTGTGAGCATCAATGCCGGTGCAGGGGGGACAGAGTCATGTGATTGGGCAGCAATTCTTCAAAGGATGCTTGTTCGCTGGGCGGAAGATAAAAAATTCAAAATCAAAGCTCTAGATCAGCAGGATGGTGACACAGCTGGAGTGAAGTCATGTGCCTTTATTATTGAAGGCCCTTTTGCCTATGGCCTACTCAAAAGTGAGTCTGGCGTTCATCGACTAGTTCGGATATCCCCATTTGATTCTGGAGGAAGGCGACATACATCATTTGCCTCCGTTTATGTTGACCCTGAAATTGATGATGAAATTAATATTGAGATAAAATCGAGTGATTTAAAAATTGATGTTTACCGCGCAGGTGGTGCAGGAGGTCAGTCCGTCAATACTACTGATAGTGCGGTTCGAATTACCCATTTACCAACGGGAATAGTTGTCACTTGTCAAAATGAACGATCACAACTTCAAAACAAAGCACAGGCAATGACGGTCTTAAAATCTAGGTTGTATAAGCTTGAAGAAGAGAAAAGAAAAAAAGAATCTGATGCGAGGGAGTCGGAGAAATTGGATATCGGCTGGGGCGCTCAAATTAGATCTTATGTACTTCATCCTTATAAGTTAATTAAGGACCATCGAACTTCTTTTGAGTCTGGCCGCCCTGAAAAAATCCTTGACGGGGATTTGGACGGTTTCATGGATGCATATCTTCGTTGGAGTTTCTCGATATCATCAACAGAGTTTGCTGAGTGAGGTCAATTTGAATATTTTAAAAATATTTCGATTTGATCGAAAGTTAATTAATTTTCTTTTGTGGGTGAGCTTTGGTTTAGGATTTTCAATGTCCGTAATTCTATCAACAATTGGTTTGATGGAGGGTTTTGAAAAAGATTTACTAACTGCTTTAAATAAGTCGAATGGAGATTTCTCCATTTCAAATGAGCTTACACATGAAGATTTGGGCGATATTACTCTTCGATTATCTGAAAAGTATCCAACGATAACCTCTACAGGTTACTATAAATCAGAAGCTTTTCTTGTTGGCCTTGATCGTCAATCCAAAGGTGTGATCATGCTCGCAGGTGAGTTTAATAATAATTCACCTTCTAATTTTTTTATTAACAAAGAAATGAATTTGAAAAAGGGAGAAGCCTACATTGGAGAGGATCTTGCTGA
>JAURQB010000140.1 GCA_030836365.1 Bdellovibrionota bacterium
ATGTGGATCATGTTGGCCATGTTATTAATTATGATTTACCAAATGATGCTGAAAATTATGTTCACCGAATTGGCCGAACTGGGCGCGCCGGAAGAACAGGAGTGGCCATCTCTTTTTGTGATGCAACAGAATTAAATTATTTAAAATCAATTGAGAAGCTCATCAAAATCAAGATTCCAAAAGAAGAGGAAATCAAACTTGATTTAACAAAATTGAATGCGAATTCTAATCACCAATCGGCAAATCGCTCGAATCAAAAACCTGCTGCCGGATCTCAACGAAAAAGGCCACAACAACAGCGAAAAAAGAGTTCCCGAAGACGACGGCCACAGGCAGGAAGCTAAAGTGAAGATTTGGATTGATGCAGATGCGTGCCCCAAAGTAATTAAAGAGCATGTTTTTAAAATTGCGGCCTCAAAAAATATCCCCGTAACGTTAGTGGCGAATTCAGGGATGTGGATTCCGACTTCTCCTCTTATTAATTTGATTCAAGTGGATCAGGGTGCAGATGTTGCTGATAATTATATTGTCGAGCACGCTGACAAAAAAGACTTAATTATCACCGCTGATATTCCGCTGGCCGCGCTTATTGTTGAACTGGGTGCACTTGCCATTAATCCGCGCGGAGAAATTTATACCGAAGAAAATATTAGCGAGAGGCTCTCGATTCGAGATTTTATGCAAGAGCTTCGCGACGGTGGCCTTGAAACCGGAGGTCCTGCTCCTTTTGGTACAAAAGATAAGGCAGCGTTCGCTAATTCCCTCAACCGAATTTTAAGCAAGATCTAAAAGCCAAAAGGTCCAAAAGGTACGCGGTACCTTTTGGAAGACTATTTAGAGAATCGAGAGAAGAATGGCCACAGAATATCAACCATTCTTAGCGGATAGTTTTTTCCGTTTGGATACTTGTGAGTCAGATCATCTAGAACCAAAATATTAAGCTCTGTATTTTTATTTTCGTCTTTTATATCCGTTGAAAACACAGCATGAAACGTTCGTCTCTTTTTCGTGAAGGTAAATTCTTTTTTCAGCCCAAGATTCTCTAGACTCATTATTACGAGCTCCTGAATTTCAGGGATTCCAAAATAGCTTCTGTTCAAAGGCAACTCTTCAAGCCCTACATTTTCTAATATATTTGTATCTTTACTTCCAATTGTACTAAAAAATGGAATACTTTCCTCTGGAGTATCCGTAATTCTCAATCCCCCGTTTCCGGCTGCCGCGGCCAATAAGTGTGAATTATGGATGAGGAGCTGTTGAACAAATCCACTTCCATTTGAAAAACCGGAAGCATAAATCCGACGATCATCAATAGGAAAATTTTCTTTTAGAAAAGAAACCATTTTTTGAAAAAATACCTGATCATCAGCGAGGTAATCGTTAGGATCACAAAGGATATCGTATATGTTTGGGGTAACCCATTTTGTCGTTACTCGTGGGGCCCGTCCTTCTTCGCAAATTCGGTAAGCGAGCGAAGATGGAAATACCGCGATAAATCCCTCTTCCAATGCCTTCTCTTTCCATTGGCTAATATTATAAAACTTAAGGCCATCTCCGCTGGTGCCGTGAAACATAAAAACGACAGGAGCTTTCGGCTTCCGTATTGCTGCCGGTGGATTGAAGATAATGAACTCTCTATCATGCCCCTCATGCTCGAGAACTATCGTTTTTGTATAGGACTTTAAAAGCTCTGGAGACAGTTGTGCAAAAGCAGAAAAGCCCACTAACTGAAGACATAAAATAATTAATAATTTGTTCATCGTTTTCCCCCATTTATATTCATTTTAAGGGGCAATTTCTGTGCCATTTGCCAACGACATTTCATGCACTTAGGAGCGAAATACCACCAGTTTCTCGAAATTGTCTAAAAGGTACGCGGTACCTTTTGACTTATCAAGTATGTCTATTTTTTAATAAAACAATCGTTATTTAAACCTAAATTTAATTTAAAAGTTATTCGATACAACCTGTAACAAATGTGAGGTCATTAATGTTTATTAATACGTTGTTTTCGATTTTAATTTTTATGTTTCTTTCTTCTTTCGCATTCGCAAGCAGTGATAGCACAGTCAAGTTACAATTTCACAAAAGTAAAGGTAACAAAGTTATTTTCAATCTAATAAATGGATCGAGTCTAAAAAAAGGACAAAACCTAACAATTGAAAACTATGACTTTAATAAAAAAACCATCTCCATAAAAATATTAAAATTAAGCAAAAATAGAAATAAAATTCTCGCAAGTCTTCCAGAAAAAAATAATTATAAATTTAAACCAAATGAGTATTTTAAAACCAAGCATACTGAAAAGATTAGTACTTACAAATCAACTCAATATAAACCATCACCAAAAAGGTCCCCCACGAGTGTGGATAAATCTGCGCATAAGTTCGCTGGATTCGACCATATAAATGAAGAGGAAATTAAACGGTATTTTGAAGACGATAGCTCAGTAAAGCTAGAACTTGAACAATTGCAACAACAGTTAGGGTCTTATTAATATTTTTTCGCTTTAAAACATCTTGGTTGAGCTGCAGTTCCCTTATCATTTTTATTGGCGATGCAATACATTGGCAAATAAACCCCTTGCATTCCATCCTTTTCTAAAAACCACGCTTCTTCCGACACAACGGAATATGGCTGAGTGTTTGAACACGAGGCAATAAAAAATGCGCTAAGTAATACAATTAAAAAATTAAGAGTTTTCATTTTCATCTCCTATTGAATTCATATTCGGAAAATTGGAAAAATATATTTACTTAAATAAATTGTGTTCAGGCTTTATATACTAAAATTGTGTTCTGTCTTTATAAATTTAAATTAAACAAATACCGAATTACATACTATGAGAGTATTAATTCTTTTGATGATGATCCTTCCCTCAATTGCCGGCGCTTTTGATGTGTGCAAATGTGCAGGGAGTACTTTTCCTACGGGAGCTTGTAATAGATCTCCAGGAGGAAATGCATATGCAGGCCCAGGAGGCCCAGCCTACGCGGGCCCTGGCGGCAAATGTTATAAAGGACCTGGCGGGAAATCTTATAGGGGCCCCGGGGGAAATGCATACTCAGGACCTAACGGAGTAGCTTATGTAGGACCAAAGGGCAATTGCTATCGAGGCCCTGGAGGAAATTGCTACATCGGCCCAGAAAAGGTTGGAAAGTGCCCTGATGTTTGTGGTTTCAATTCACTGATTAAAACAGCTAAAATTAATAAAAGCCAAAAAGAGCAGGAAGAACAAAGTCGTAACCTAATATATCTTATCTTATTACTATTGATGTAATTCCCTTATCCCAAAAAGTACGCGGTACTTTTAGTATTTACCTGCGAGATGATTTTAGTAATTATAATAAGGATCGTTGAAACAGCTCATACTAGGGTCGAAGTCGATTTTCTGCAGCTCTTTTAAAAACTCCTTTGCCCGCAGTATTCGCTCGTTCGTATCAAGAAAGTTTTTGGTTCTAATATGCTTAGGCTTCTCAAAACATTCGAGATTAATTGTTGTCTTCACGCCAAATGGGCGCAAGATTGTCTTTTCAGCAACAGCACCTGGGATTTTTTGAAGAATCCTTTCAAAGCGCTCCGTCACCAACAGAAGAGATTGTTCAAGCCTTGGACGAATCACCTGCTCGTGTTCCCACTCAATAAATTGGCCGGCCACTTCCATCAACTCTTCAGGATTTTTCTCTTGCTCGACGCGCGTCCAAAGACCCAAGAGAGGGAATACTTCCACCAAATCCTCAAAGAGTTCTAGGTGACTTGATGAGGCGTTGATAATTTTCAAAGGCCCCACGAGTTTACTCATGTCAAAAATATCTTTCGAAAATAACACGAGCTGAGTCATTTTTTGATTAATGGCCCTA
>JAURQB010000141.1 GCA_030836365.1 Bdellovibrionota bacterium
CCAACCTTTTCAATTGCCTCTAAAATTTCAATTTTCGTCATTCCCACTTCGGAGTTGTCCAGGTAGCGCTTCCATAAAAGAGAGATGAAATCCTTGATTGTTTTTCCTTCTTTGGCAAAATAAGAATTGAGGATAAAAAATGCAATTCCGCCTTTTAAATAATAACTAATACTTGAGTTCGCCGAATTTTCAGTAGGTTTATAAAGCGTATTCCATGCATTGAACCCACTTTCTTCTAATGAGTGAAATTTTCTCCCTGGTGTTTGAAAATATCGTTTAACATTTTTAGTTTGAAGCCCAAGGTACTCTTCGAGACTAATTAATCCTGTTTGAAAAACAAAAAGTTCATCCATAAAACTGGTTAAGCCTTCCGCAAGCCAAAGAAGAGAGCTATCAACCTCATTTTGGTAATCAAACGGCCCAAAGGCTCTAGGACGAATTCTTTTGACGTTCCAAGTATGAAAATACTCATGACTGACAAGACATAACCAGTTGATGTAATCTTCTCTGTTGGCAAAGTTTAGACTGTTAAACTGTAATGCCGTCGAGTTTTTATGCTCAAGCCCACCATAAAGCCCTGGAACCAGATGCGTAATAAAGACATAGCGCTCATAGGGAGTGCCTCCCATGTAGGATGAAATATGCTCAACGATAGTTTTAATATCATTTTTGACCTGCTGGCCGTGAGGAAGGGAGCGTCCAAAAAAAGCTAGCTCATGATCCTTACCCTCAACTTTAAAACCATCCGTTTCTTGATTTCCTAACTCGATAGGACAATCAATAAAATCATCATAATTATCAGACTCATAAATAAATTCTGACCTTGATTTACTGACATCTTTTAAGCCAGTGCTCACCTTAGTCCAAGCATTTGGAAACTTTAGCTCTAAGGCAACGCCTAAATCCTCTTGCCCTTTTACTCCCATGAAAATACTCGGCCCATGTAGAAAGGCATGATTACTATCAACATGACTAGTCCGAACAGTGAGCTCGTGACAGTAAACAAGGTAAGAGAAGTGAATTGTCTGACTATTGGAAAAATTTTCTTTACCTAAATGAACTCTCCAGGTCCCTTTATCTAATTGCTCAAAAAAGAATGGCGAGCCTTGCTCATCAACAACACTCACTTGACGAACAAATCGGCCATATTCTCGCATTAGGTAACTACCAGGACTCCAAGAAGGCATGAAGAAATCAACTGTCTTAGATGTCTCTTGAGCAGAAGCTGTTATCTCGATCGCGACTTGATGTTGATGAGGATTTTCAATTTTCAAACGGTAAGAAATCATAATGTAACCTTAGGTCTCTTTAAGAGACGATAGACTTGTTTTAATATTTGGATTGGATTGTAAATTAATCGAATAACATTGGCCAAATTAGAGATGAGATTCTATAGGTATTTGATGATAAAGATTGATCCAAAATCCATTGACATGCCTGAGATTGAAATCTCTAAAGACGCTGCAAGTCAAATCCAACTAGCGCTGGAGAATGATCCATATAACGCTAATAAAACATTTCGTGTTCATATCTCTGGAAAAGGTTGTGATGGCTTTTCATATAATACATTTTTTGATCACGAAAAATCTGATGACATAAAAATACCTGTTGGGGACATCACAATTTTAATGGCCCCTTTTACGGCTTATTACTCTTCAAAAATAAAAATCGACTATGTTTGGGATGACGAAAATGAGCTTGAGGGGTTTTTAGTTGAAAACCTGAAGCAAAAAAACTTTTCAGGAAAATTTTGGCGAGAGCACCCCGAAAGAACTCCTAATATCGTAACTGAGTAAAACCGCTATTCACCCTACTCGCAGGATTTATACCCAACAAGTAACTGGCCACTTTCACACATTGAAAGTTGAGCAAAGTTTTGATCGGAGTCAAATTTATAATAATATTTTTTCGTCTTTAATTCTTTATTAGGCCAACGAACGCTAATTTCAATTTCTTTATCTTCCCCCAATCCAAAATGAATAAAACGACTCCTTTGGCCATTGGTTCCGCCACGCTGATAATTAACCAAATGCTTTTGATAATGCTTTTTTCCTCGAATTTCAATAATGGCACCAACAGCAGAGGGGTTTGCAGTTTTTGCCTGAATAAATAGACTGATGCTGTGATGAGTATTGGTGACTCTTTTTTTAAAGATTTTAATTTCTCCTGATAAATTTGAGGAGCGAACTTTTGATTGGCCGACAATGACTTCTAATGTTCCGTCTTGATCAAAGTCTCCAACATTGACACCTGACGGATTAATAATCGAAAGCCCTGACTCAAGAGTTATATCTCGAAATTTGCCGCCTATATTTTCAAAAAGTAATAATTTTGAATAAGGAGGATAACCTGAATCTTCTAAAAGTAAATCGATGTCGCCATCATTATCCATATCAAAATCTATTACTCTTTTAATTGAATAGCTTTTTTTCCCGATGGGAAAATCTTGACTGATAAAAGGGTAATTTTTTTCAGATGGTTTCTGTTGAAAATGTATACGGATGGGATCCCTCGTTGCATCTTGAAGCTCTCTCTTTTCCTCAAATGATATTAGGTCAAAAAGGCCATCATTATCAAAGTCTCCGCATAAATAACCGAAGGTGTTTCCATTTCCAAGAAGTTGAGCTCTACCATTTTCATCTTTTAATAAACCAGAGTATTTTATGTGCCCAGACTCAAAAACTTTTCCGTTTTTTTGCAAAAGCAAGTTTTCATGCCCTGACGTATTTGCAATTAAAACATCGACATTGTTATCGTTATTCACATCACACAACTCACTTCCCCAAACTGGCGAACCTTTTTTAATAATCAACTTTCCCTTGTCAGCAATTTCAAAAGATTCTCTTTTCATCGAAAAAATATCCAATGGGTAAAACTTATTAAAACCATTTAATTTTTCTATCCAGTAAGGTTGAATAAATTCAAGACTTCCATCTAAATCAATATCAATCACCTGCACGGTAGATTGAGGCATTGGAGAAGAAGCAGTATCTAAGTGAAATCTAAAATTCACTTTTGAATGATTCTTTTTTTGACCTATTAATAATTGGGAAGCAGGAACGCTGTATTGGACATTTAAGAAAAATTGTCCAGCGTAGAGATCAGTGATTTTATCGCGATTAAAATCATCAAAATAGAAATAGGAAGAATGAAAGCCTATAGGAAAAAGAGGTTTTGTCGATTTATTAAACCTATTGGAGTCTTTATCCTTAATAAATACAATCGGAGATGAGTATTTTTCCTCGAGAGTGACTAGATCTAATTGATTATCATCATTCAAATCTATTAAATAAATTTTTTGAGCATCAATTTTTTCAGGTAGCCATTGCGCGGTAACATCCTTAAATAAAGATTTTTTATTTAATACCGTTTCTTGATTATCTCTAAGCTGCAAACGTAACTTACTTTTTATTAATTGTTCTTCTGTTGACAATATCAGAGCCTTTCGCTCAGATACAGAAGAACACCCTACGCTCAACAAGGCGACGATAGATATAATTAACGGTATTTTTGACCTGATAATCAACACTTGATCCTAGATGCACTATGCCAGTACAATAATAACATACCCGAAAAGTATAACAAATAATTGCGTGGCGATGAATTATGGTGAAAAAGTTTTTTCGGAAAATTTTCAAGAAAAAAGACCCCTCTGAGATAACCGAGGAAGAAAAGCTAGTACCTTCCTTAGACGCAGACACAAGTAAGCCTGACATCGACGAGACCGATCAATTCGATGGACTTAGTTCAGATCAATTCGACGAGGAGGAAGCGGATACATTCTCTGGACAAGGACTAGACCATTTTAATGATGAGGATAACTTGGACCTTTCCCCTGAGGACCTTGAGGACTTACCTGATCTACCGCCAGAAGTTATCAAAGCAATAAGAGAAAACTCCTCCAAGCTCACGAATAAAAATCAAACTAAAGATCAACAGGACGCTGAAGAATTTGAGTTTAAAAATGATGAAGATGAAGAGTTCGAGTACAAAGATGATGATGAGGAAGAGTTTGAATTCACAGAGATCAAGACATTAAAAAAAGACTCCACAACTGAAAGTAATGATGAAGTTCCATTTGATTTCAATGAACTAAAGGTTGACCTACCAAGTGATTCTATAAATTTTCTTCAAAAATATAAACTTAAAATA
>JAURQB010000142.1 GCA_030836365.1 Bdellovibrionota bacterium
AGCTCGTTAGCATCGACTACAACGGCTCAACTTACAGCTCCGTTTACGACTCCACTCTAACAAACGTCATCGGTAATACAGCAAAAATTGTCGCTTGGTACGATAACGAGTCTGGTTTTTCCAATCGAGTTATAAACTTAACAGAACTTATTGCAAGTAAACTTAAATAAGAAGGAGCCAACAGTGGCGTGGAATTCACTTTCTCAAGCAGACTTAGACGGTAAAAAAGTTCTTGCCCGTTTTGACTTCAATGTTCCTTTAGATGGAACGACTATTACTGACACCACAAGAATTGACTCGTGTCTGGAAACGATTCAACACTTCCTTAAGTCTGGAGCAAAAAAAGTGGTCTTGATGAGTCACTTAGGTCGCCCTAAAGGAAAAGTTAATCAAGCTTACTCGCTCGAGCCTGTAGCGACTTATCTTGCGGAAAAACTCAACGAAGAAGTAACTCTAACTGAGTCATGCACTGACTCTGGCATAAAAACTCTTCTCGGGCTTCCGAACACAAAAATCATCTTGCTACAAAACTTAAGGTTTCATGCTAATGAGGAAGCAAACTCCGATGAGTTTGCCAAGGCCTTAAGCAGTTATGGCGATATTTACGTCAACGACGCATTTGGGACCTGCCACCGAAAGCACGCCTCCACTCATGCTGTTGTTAAGTTTTTTAAAGCGAATGATTGTTTTGTCGGCCCTCTCATTGAAGCCGAAGTAAGCGCACTAAACAATGTACTTGAATCACCTAAAAAACCATTTGTGGCGATTTTAGGAGGTGCGAAAGTTACCGATAAAATTAAAATTATTAAACGACTTCTTCCGCAAGTTGATCAAATGCTGATTGGCGGCGCCATGGCCTATCCATTTTTAGCAGCGAAAGGTCTTGAAGTTGGAAACTCAATGTGCAACCAAGAGGACGTAACTCTGGCAAAAATGATTCTTAATGGTTCAGGTAAAGAGAAAATTCGTCTCCCGCTTGATCACGTGACAGCACCAGCGCTTGACGGAGAAGCAACAGCTTGTGGAAATCAGGAAATCTCAGAGGGGCAAATTGCTCTTGATATCGGTGAGAAAACGGTACGTGAATATTCCCAACTCATCTCCAGCGCAAAAACGATTCTTTGGAATGGGCCGATGGGACTTTTTGAAAATGAAAAATTCGCTAAAGGAACATTTTCTTTGGCCCAAGCTATCGCTGAAAACACTGATTGTTTTAGTCTCGTTGGTGGTGGTGACTCCGTCAGTGCAATTAACAAATCAGGTTTAGCTTCAAAAATATCTCACATCAGCACAGGTGGAGGAGCATCACTAGAATTCATTGAAGAAGGCTCTCTTCCAGGAATTAATGCCCTCAAATTTGGAGTGAATTAATGATTGAAATTAATCGAAATAAACCTTATTTCGTTGGAAACTGGAAAATGAATAAATCATTTTCTGATTTAGAAAATTTTATTACCAATGTTCCTTCGGCCGACTGCCATCAATGGATTGCCCCACAAATGATTCACCTTCACTCTTTTCGAGAAATGACGAAAAACCAGGGCCCATTAAAAGTTGGATCTCAAAACCATTGCCATGAGGCTTCTGGCGCTTTTACAGGTGAAACAAGTATAGAGCAGCTTAAAGATCTTGGAATAGATTTCACCATTGTTGGCCACTCAGAAAGAAGACAACTTTTTAGTGAATCCAATGAAATGGTTAATAAGAAGGTAAAACTCTCTCTTTCCCATCAGCTGCCTGTCATTTTATGCCTCGGGGAGACACTTGAGGAAAGAGAGTCTGAAATTACTTTTAATGTTATTGAAAAACAACTTAAGGTCGCTCTTCAAGAGGTGTCAGGTACAAATTTTGAACGCCTAATGATTGCCTATGAGCCAGTATGGGCCATTGGAACGGGAAAAACAGCTACTCCAGAGCAAGCTCAAGAAGTCCATGCTTTTATCCGCTCATCCTTAAATGAGCTTTACGGAGAAAGTGCACAGAGTACGCCTATTCTCTACGGAGGCAGTGTTAAGCCTAGTAATGTTAAAGACTTAATGGCAAAAACGGATATTGACGGTGCTCTAATTGGCGGTGCTAGTTTGGAGTTTGATAGTTATAATGATCTCTGCAAAAACGGTCTATAAAACCAAAGATTGTCAAAAGAGAAGGAATTAGTTAATAATTTTAGAGATTTTAAATAAGGATATTTTATGAGTACTACTTTAATGATCGTTCACGGAGTTATCTCCATTTTACTTATTGTCAGCGTCTTGCTTCAATTTGGAAAAGGTGCAGAAGCTGGTCTCCTTTCTGGTGGCGGCGGTGAGTCTGTTATGTCTGGTGGTCAAAAAGGTAATATCCTCTCAAAAATAACCACTGTCCTCTCCATTCTTTTCATGGCAAATTCAATTCTTCTCGCTAAAATTCAAAGTTCAAATTCTTCAAGCTCACTTCTTGATGGTGAGGCGCCAATTGCTCGCCCATTAAACAGCGACCAAACAGCAGCTCCTGAAGCAACTGAACAAACAGAAGAGAAAGCTGAAACTCAAGCTGAACAGAAATAAGTAAGCACATTAAATGAACATGATGAGAGAAATTGTCTCCACTGAATATGAAGACCTAAAATCGATCTATCTTAATGCAGCTTATTTTGGGCCAAGTCCCAAACGGTGTCGCAGATATGTTGAAAAAAGTCTTAGGCATGAGCTGGATCCAAGCTACTCCCCCTACGATGAATGGTACTACCGTCCCGAGAAATCAAGAAAACAATTTGCTGAACTATTGGGAGTAAGCGCCGAAGATATTTTTCATGCTTGCTCAGTCAGTGACATCAATAATCTGATTATTCATGCACTTTCTCCTACAACTCAACATGTGACGGTTATTGAAAAAGATTACCCATCAAATGTATTGCCTTTTATGCTCGCACAGGAAAGACAAAATTCCGTCACACTTTCTCGTTTGAACTTAAATGGTGAAATTTTGCCAACGGCTTCCTGGCTAGAAAAAAACCTCCCGAAGGAAACGACGATATTTTGTTGTTCATGGGTTACATTTGATACGGGCAAAAAAGTAGACATACTAGAGATAGGAAAATTTTTAAAAAGTAGAAATATTACGTTTATTGTTGATGTTACTCAAGGACTTGGCGGCCTTGCGATAACTTCTGAGGAATTGTCCTACATTAGCGCCATCTCCTGCGCTTCTTATAAGTGGATGCTAGGACCTTATGGGCATGCATTTGGTTACCTATCGCCAGAACTTCAAAAAAAACTAAAACACCCTAATGCTAATTGGCTTACATCCAAGAACTCAAAAATTGTGACAAGTTTATTAGAGTATACAACAGATACACTTCCTGGCGTTCGAAGCTTTGACCGTGGTCAAACAGCAAACCTTTTAACTTTAGGCTGTCTAGAGGGCGCCTTAGAATTTTTACTTGAGCTAGGCCTTAAAAATATTCAAACATACAATAAAAACTTGTCTTCATTTTTTTATGAAAACTATTCGACAAAAAAATATGATCTGATCACTCCTATAGAAAACAGTGGAAACATTGTTTGCTTGAAAGGCAAAAATATCGACTCCCTTCAATTAGAAAAAGACTTAAGAGATCAAGACATCGATGTAAGCATCAGAGAAGGAAACATACGAATCTCATTTCACGTTTACAATGAAAGAAATCATGTTGAGCACTTATTAAAAATACTTGATTCTCAATAAGGTATTACTTTGTACCAAGTAGTTTTTTCTTAATCTTTTTGTCCAGTGGAATATCACCGATCCATGGAAACATCACAATCTCACTCACAAGTTTATCCCTAATCTCACTCGATAACTTATTGTTGTGATAAAACCGCACGAGATCCCCGTTTTTCCAAATAATAAATCGGTCACCTTTTTTCATATCAGAGGTCTGATCATTTACCCACTGAATGGCACCTTTATATTTTTCTTTATCCAAGGGCTTAAAACCCTCAGTCCAACCTTCAATAGAGTGCTTCTTCTCAACATCAATCTGATAACTCAACTCCAGTGCTTGCTCACTCCCTGCTTGTTTTTCGAAATAGCTTGCTATGTAAACATCAATTTTAAAAATAGTTACCTCAATTAATGCCTCACCTTTTTTAACAAAATTTTTAAGATCTAGATCTTTAGGAGAAGCAGCAAAAAGGGCGAATGATACCAATAGATAAATAAAAGTTATTTTCATCGTTTCCTCCAATAGAAGTTAACAAAAGACATTTGTATAAGGTGAGTATTATATACACAAGTTATACATAATTGCCAAAAAACAGGACAAGTAGCTGTAAATGCGTAAACCCTAGTTAGACAAAAGAACCATTGTCTAGCCTTTGCCTATTTAAACCATACCCAAATACCTTTATAGTTAGACAAAATAATTAGACATAAATAAAACAAAGGTCTTAGCAAATGTTCGACAAAGCCCTATCAAAAGGTCTCATACCTGATAAATTCGTAAGAAGTGGAATTCAGCACTTTATAAAAAAAAGGATTAGAGATGACATCGGAACCTCCGTCACAGAAAGAGAAGTAAAAAGACTTCAATTCATCGACAATATGATCAATTCACCTGTCGCCGTTGAAACTGACCTTGCTAACGATCAACACTACTGCCTTCCCCCTGGTTTTTTTGAGCTCGTCCTAGGAGAACATTTAAAATACAGCTGCTGCCACTGGGAAAGGGCCAAAAACCTAAACGAAGCTGAAAAAGAAATGCTGGATATCACAATTAACAGAGCGGAAATTCAAGACGGCATGAAAATTCTAGAATTAGGTTGCGGTTGGGGTGCAATCACTCTATCTATGGCGAAGCGCTATCCAAACTCTGAAATTCTGGCCGTCTCAAACTCTCCCATGCAACGAGAGTTCATCTTAAAGAAAGCTCAAAAGCTTGGCATAAATAATATTAAGGTAGAAACACACAATGTAGCGAAGCTTCAATTAGAGGAAAAATTTGACCGAGTCGTCAGTGTAGAAATGTTTGAGCATATGAGAAATTACCCCGTGCTTCTTGAGAGAATTTCAAACTGGCTTAACCCAAATGGAAAGATGTTCATCCACATATTTGTTCATCGTGACGTACCCTATCTGTACGAGGTTAAAGACGACAGCGACTGGATGAGTAAATATTTTTTTAGCGGAGGCATTATGCCCTCAGCTCACCTACTTCACTATTTCCCAGATCACATGAAGGTCCAAAGGTACTGGGCGGTTGATGGTATTCATTATCAAAAAACGGCGAGAGCGTGGTTAGACAATATGGACCAAAAAAAAGAACAGATATTTGAGGTTCTAAAAAATCATTATGGAAACCAGGATTACAAGAGGTGGTTTTATTATTGGCGTATCTTTTTTATAAGCTGCGAAGAGCTATGGAAATTTAAAAACGGTAACGAGTGGTTCGTTGGCCATTATTTGTTAGAGAAATCAAAAAAATAACCCGATCTGTAGGAGAAGTATTGTGAGTAAAGAAAAACTAGCAGTTATTGGAACAGGAATGGCCGGTATGAGTGCAGCCTATTTTCTGCAAGATCAGTATGACATCACTGTTTTTGAAAAAAATAATTACGTCGGCGGACACACCAATACCATAACAGTCTCTTCTCCCGAGGAAACTGTCGACTTCGACACTGGCTTTATGGTTTTTAACAAAGAAACTTACCCCAACATGATTAAGCTTTTTAAAAAGCTAGAGGTTCCATACAAAGATACAAGCATGTCCTTTTCGGTTGCTCATCGGAAACGAAATATAGAGTTTTCCGGTACAGGTCTAAATGGTCTTTTTGGACAACGTAAAAATCTACTCAAGCCATCTTTTTATAAATTATTACTAGAAATTGATCGTTTTAATAAAACAGCAACGGACTTCCTTAACAACAATAACTCTCACGACCTCACGATCGATGAATATCTGACCCAGCATCGCTTCTCAAAAGAAATGAAAGATCTATACCTCGTCCCTATGAGCTCTGCTGTTTGGAGCACGCCTCACGAAACGATGAATAAGTTTCCAGCCAAAACACTTATTCGTTTTTTTGATAACCACGGCTTTCTAGGACTAGACACTCAACATCAATGGAAAACCGTTATCGGTGGATCTAAAAACTACAGAGATCGCTTAATTAAAAACTTTCAAGATAAAATCAAAACAAACTCACCAGTGGTTACCGTTTCAATAGATAATGATAAAAAGGTTAAAGTTATAACAAATTCAAATGAATTTAAATTTGATAAAGTAATACTTGCTTCGCATGCAGATGAATCTCTAAGGATGAGGAATAACCCAACAGAATTAGAGTTAAAATTGCTCAGTGCTTTTCGCTATCAAGACAACTTGGCAACGGTTCATTTTGATGAATCTGTAATGCCGAAAAATAAAAATCTATGGAGTTCATGGAACTACATTACCCCGAATAAAAACAATGAGAGCTACACAGTTTATTGGATGAACTCTCTTCAACATATCAGCAATATTAAAAACTATTTCATTAATATTAATGGTGAAAAATTTGTAGACCCCAAGAAGATTCATCGTCAAATAGCTTACAGTCACCCTTTGTTCAACATTGAAACTGAAAAAGCTCAGCCTCACCTGCATGAGCTAAACAAGAACGACACACCAGTATATTACGCCGGCGCGTATTTTAGATATGGATTTCACGAGGATGCCTTGTGGTCTGGTATTAATGTTGCGGAGTCCATTCTAGGGAGAGAGATTACTTTATGAATTTAAACTCTTGCCTTTATTCATGTAAAGTCGGTCATTTCCGACACTTTCCAAAAGAACACGCTTTCAAAAATCGTTTCTTTTGGTTTGCACTAAAAAACTCTGAAATAGAGTCAGGAGCGCTAAGAAAGATTCCCTTGATAGGTATAGAGGATTTCGCCCCCTATAAATTTACTTATCGTGATCACCTGGACTACCAAAAAGGATCATTACTAGAAAATGTTAAACATTTTATAAGATCAAATAATGACTCCATCCAAGTCAAAGACTTTACCGTGTACACAAATCTATCCTTCCTTGGTTATGTTTTTAATCCAATCAATTTAATCCTTGTTGAATTAACAGATGGCAAAAAGGCTGCGATTATTGAAATAGGTAATACCTTTGGGGAGATTAAACCTTACTATGTACCCCCCGAAGTATTTTCAGGGAATGGTTTTACTTTCACTACTCAAAAGCTTTTTTATATATCCCCTTTTATTGATCACAGAAATTTCATGACATTCACCTTTACTGAGAGTGAAAAAAGTTTCTCTTTAAATGTTGAAGATTTTGAAATTTTATCTGATGGAAAAAGAGAGTTGATTTTAACCACAAAACTTGCAGCGACCAAAATTCGTCTAACAACATCTAGCTTGATCGAACAAACACTAAAAAATCCATTCAATACTATCTACATCATATTCTTCATCCACTTTCATGCGTTTCTACTATGGATGAAAAAAATAAAATACTACAAAAAA
>JAURQB010000143.1 GCA_030836365.1 Bdellovibrionota bacterium
AACATAATCTTTTCTTAAAGGGAAACCTGTCCAATCTTCCGGACAAAGAATTCTTCGATGATCTGGATGACCGACGAATTCAACACCCAGCATGTCATATGTTTCACGCTCTAAAAAATTTGCTGCTTTCCAAAGAGAACAAACAGATTCAACTTTTGGAAGATTGTTCTCGTCGCCTCTTGGAAGTCGAACTTTGAGAATTAGTTCTGTGTTTTTGATGAAACTAGCGAGGATGTAATTTACTTCGATAATTTGCTCTTCTGGATAATCAACACCTGAGACAACTTGAAGAACATTAAATTCATGCTCACCATTTTTGAGCGCTTCACAACTTGCTTTTAAGTGAGCAGCGTCAACAGTGATTGATTGGTCTCCAGCTTCAACTTCATTAACGACAGCATTAGCTCCCGAAACTTTTTCATTGATAAATGATGCCCATGTACTATGCATGCTTCACCCACTTATTTCTTAGTAATCTTTCGTTTGCAATTTTCTTTTGAAGAGTCATTAAGCCTTCGATCAACGCCTCAGGACGAGGAGGACAACCAGGAACATAAACATCAACTGGAATAATTTCATCGACACCTTTTAAAACGTGATAGCCGTGCTGCCAGTATGGCCCGCCTTTATTTGCACAAGAACCCATAGAAATTACATATTTTGGTTCTGGCATTTGCTCATAAAGAGTTTTAATTCTGGTGGCCATTTTTAAGGTAACTGTTCCTGCGACGATCATTAAGTCAGACCTTCTTGGTGTTGCCATAAAAGCACCACAACCAAAACGCTCTAGATCGTGCTTGGCCGCACCTGTTGCCATCATTTCAATCGCACAGCACGCGAGACCGAAGGTCATTGGCCAGAGGCTGTTTTTACGCCCCCAATTTAAAAAATCGTCAACTTTTGCGAGTACAACACTGTCTTGCATGGAGTCTCCTGAAGAGAAAATTTATGTGTTAATTTGGTTAGTTGTACCGGCAATTGGCAATATCGTCAATGAACAGATGCGGAGACAAGAGGGATTTCTCTAGTTTTTTTTGGAGAATTTCTTAATGATTATCGCTAGATTCGTGTAGTGCCAAGAATGGTGAGCACCTTTTGTCTAAGTCTTTTTGAAGCTTCTCTCCCACTGATGAAGGAGATCGGCCTAAATACTTATAGCGCTCTTGATCATTTCGACAAACTCGGGACATGATTTGTTTAAATTCACGTAATGACGCAAGAGGATATGGCAGGCCATAAGCACTGCTGATAAAAGACGCTTCTCGACCACTTAAATAAGGAAAGTGATTCTCACTCAACTGAAATTGCTGAATTTCCTCCAAGAAAAGGGCTTTGAATTCACCAAGTTGATAAAAAGCGGACTTTCCTCGCTCCATGGAACGCTCTTTATTTGTAGGATAATATACTCCTTGGCAATTTTCGTCTTTCAAGAACCGACTACGCATAATGTCGGCCATGACTGCACATTCATGCAGGTATGCTTGGATTTCACCACCTCTTCCCTCAAGCGTTGACTCAAGAAAGTCATGGAAATCAAAATGTTCTCCATAAGGATTGAATGCCTCTTTGTGAACGAAGTGAACAAGTTCATGAGCCAAGTCAAGCAGTGCATCCTCGATATGATGATCTGTATTTAAAAAAACTTGCGATTTTGTTTCATAGGTAACGGCCAACGGATCGCTTGCAGAAAAATGACGAATAAGCGTCGTGTCCGTAATCGAGTGCTCGCCAGGATGAATCAGCTCAACAAGCTCCTTTCCCGCTTTTGCCGCTTTTAATTCTGCCTGATCAATAATTTCTTTTGCCACCGGTGATTTTTTTAAGACCTCAAGCAAAATACTTATAGACTCTTTGTGAGTACCGGCCAGCGTGGGCCAGCGCTGATTTTTATTTTCTTTAACCGGGTCATTTTCCGTAAATAAAACTTGTTCTTTAATTGGCCAGGCCAAGCATTGAAGAGAAATAAAAAAACAAAAAAGAGCAAATTTGTGCATGCCCAATTAATCGGTCAAAAAATTACCTCCATAAAAAAAAGGTGCGGATCTTGGACGATAACGGAGTTTTTTGCTCAAATTATAAATAGATATTAGCGGATAAAATTTTGGGCGCATTTATAAACGTACGTTGAAAATATTTTTCTGATTCTCTTTGATAACGACAGGGCCAAAAGTGCTCGTGCCCCCCATCGTCACGTGCTCATGAATTTTAATGTTGTACGTTCCGGCCGGTAGATGTACATGCGAGAGACGAATATTTTGCGGAAGAGTACTCCAGTAGCGCGTGTCCGCAGCTTCACTTTCAGCGATGAGTTTGGCACTGGCCATGTATTGAAAAACTGCAATTTGCTTGGCCAAAAATTCAGCATTATTTTTTTTCATGGATTTATAAGTCGTGATCGCCGCGGTGATCGCCAAAATATGCTTCCACGCCAGGCGCGCCCCCAAACTCACTGCTCGTCTAGCGGAATGAAAGCTCGTTGAGGCAGCGGCCACTTCATTGAGCGGGTTGGCGATGTGAAGCGGTGTGCGCAAAACTTCACGACCATCTTCAGCGTGAAAAGAAACTTCCGCAGGAAATAGAGGATCTACTTTTTCAATGACGGGCACATCAAAACTAATCGCGAGCTCCGTTGCTGCCGCAAGACCGAGTCTCACTCCAAATTCAACTCCAACAGGACTATAGTAATTTGGTGGCGGCAGTAATCCTAGCGCACTTGAAGCAAATAATGTGATCAGGCTTGCCCCCATTCGGGCCGCGCGTTTTTGCTCCGGAGTCGAGTCCGGGCCGGCCAATGCGCGCGCGATAGAATAATACTCACGCTTTGGTTTTTTTTCGCCCATTAATCCCTCTTCCCAAACAATCATCAGGTTATGTTTTTTGGATGAATTTTTTTTCAGGTGGCGAATCTTCATTTCGATAAAACTTTTGAGGGAGTTCGCCTCATCGGTAAGAGAAATAAAACTAGAGTCTCGTTTACCGCCAAAAAAAGATTTTTTAAATTCCTTTGCCAGCTTGTTAATCGATTCATAAGGAGCATAAAAACTTGGTAAAATTTTAAGCGCTTGTTCATACAAATAAATCGCCGTTTGACGGTCATTTCGAGTACCAATCATCTCATGAATAAAACCGCCTCCAAGTTTGGCGAGTAGGTCGTGTTGAAAGACTTCTGTTTTTGCGTCTCGACGGACGTTTTCCATAAAACCATCCCAACTGACAACCGTCGCTCTCGCCGCATATAGATACGCGCTTTTTTCATCACGAGAAAGTGCGCGCGTACTAAAACCTGATTCAGTCCCAGCATCAGCGAAAATGGATTCATCACTTTGAGAGAGAATTGCACGATTTAGAGCGAGGTAAAAATACATGGCCGATCGCTCATAAATATCACCTTGATAGTTTTTGGAGAGATCATTGGTCATCGCCGTTTTCAGCTGATTTGAAATACTCACGGTGAACATCGCATCATCAATTTCTTTTGCCTGATTTAGGTGATAGATCGCCATGGATGGCACGCCCTTGAGATGATAGGCCATGCCGAGTTCGAGGTTTTTTAAGTAGCGATTTTGTTCATCATTAAAAAATGAATTATTTTCAATGAAGGAAATCGCTCCATCATAATTTCCCACGCGAATCAGCTCTCGCAAACCAGCACGATCATTGATCCCGGAGCTTGAGCAACTGACGAGAACACAAGATAAAAAAAGAATGAAAAAATAGTTCACGCGTTTATTTACCAGCCGTATTTACTCTCTTCTGAGTACTTTGAAAGCTTCGTTCGCACACGCATCACTTCAACGCCTTTTTCAATATCCGTCATTCTTATGTTAACAGAATATTGTTTAATCGTTTTTCCATCTCGAGTTGCAGGCTTCATGTAAACATTTCCAAAAATAATTAAGTCAGCACCCGTTTGCTTGCCAACTTCCTTTCTTGTTTCCTCACTAACCATGTCGCCATTTTGATAATTAATTTCGTTTAAAATGGCCTCACGTGCTGCCTCATCAACGAGAATAAATTCTCCGCTGGCAGAGATTTCATTGAGAAATTCATCATTAATATCATTAATCGGAAAATAAGGTTCGCTAGTTAAGTTTTTCACTTCTCCGACAAATACTGTTGGCGTTCCACCATGATTTCGACGGTAACGTTTATATCCTTTGTGCTTTGTCATTTGTGCCAAAACTTCTTGAACAACGTTTTCGGTATCCTGAGCAAGCCATTTATTTGTAATCGTTAATGCCTTCTCATCACTTTCTTTTGAATCCACCCTTTTTGCCTCAAATGAACCACAAGATACTAAGGTCAATGCTGATAATAATAGTAAAAACTTCATCTATTTCTCCTTCAACTTAAATTTTTAAATCTTCTTTGGCGCGAGCAACGGCACGTCTAACGTCTTCGCGGCTCATTTTTTCTTTAGTGACGGTTTCTAATTTTTTCTCGACCTGCTCAATTCCTCGATTTAAGTTTGCTCGAGGAATTTGAATAAGGGCCGCGCACGTATAGGCGTTGTAATCTTTTTTCGCGCCTAGATCTTTTTGGTAAAATCTTTTTTCCCAATAAGTCTTTCTTACTTTTGCCCCATGAATGGACATTGAAACAGAAGCGCTCATTTCACTCTGCACTTTTTCCATTAAAGCTTTTACTTCAGGATTATTTTCATCGATGGAAGAATTACCGTTTATTTCGGCCATTAACTCTGTGTTAATTTTTGTCGCTATTTCACCGGCAATGTCACTTTTGGCGTTTGCCTTCGCGAGATTACAAGCAATTTTTCTTCCCACTTTTGGTTCTGTTTCATTGGAATAATACCAATTTGTTTTTGTGTCCTCATTGTTTTCATTGGCCCAACCTTGAGCATCTTCAATCCAACCCGGCCGATACTTCGAGTTTGAATCTTTTACAACGTAGTCTCGTTCTATATCCTCGTGCCGTTCATCTTCATACTTTTTTGATGATGAGCAGCTGACAACGGCCAAAGACAAGAGAAAAACAAGGGTTAATTTCTGCATTAAATTCTCCTAATTAATGTTTAAATTTTCTAAGTTTTCAAAAATAACGTTCATAAATGTCAGGCGTGCGCGCTCAGCGAGTTGGCCCCAGTTGCGCCCACTGGTTTTCAGATGATGATTAATATTTCCCACGAGTTTTTCGCCTCGAAAAACATCAATATTAATTTCAAACTCCTTTTTTAGATAACCATCAATTTTGATGGGCAAACTTCGCTCAAAAATATTTCCCTTCAAAGAATACTTTCGTACAGAGCGGCCAAAGCGGTAACCATTTTTGATCAGTAAATCTTTAATATAGTTATTCATCGTGTCTTTTAAATCAGAATTTCCACTCCAAGAAAAATCAATCTCCACCGGCGAGCTAAACTTTTCTAATGCGGCGGCAACAAAACCAGCTTCTTTTGGTGCGTAGGTGTATTCGGTGTCGCTGACAATACGCCATTGAGTAAGTAGAGGGTATAGCTTTGGATAGATTTTTTTGGCGCGAATTAAATCACTTCGTTTTCCCGAGTTAAATAATACTTTCAATTCTGAGGCGAGAGGATCAAGCTGCTCTTTAATTTTTTTTTGGGTGGCACGGCGATCAAGTCCCGCTAAAGCGTAAACTTCATTTTTATTTTTCTTTTTCCAATGCTCAAGAATTTTGACGTTTTCTAAATTTTGCTCACTACTCTCAACTATTTCATTTAAATAATTTTCTTTTACTTCCGCGCCGGTTTGAAATGTTTCAGAAGATTTAAGCTCGGTTGTGATTTCCGTTTGAAATATTTTGGCAATTTCGGCCCGCGCTCTCGCGTCAGCAACTTTAATAGATTTTGCTTCACCAACCCCGCAAAGATATTTTTCACCACAAAAAATCGTCGCATCGGCCATCCAGGAAGGAGCATCTTCCGTTTCATATTCCGGCGCGGAGGAACAGGAGATGATAAAAAGTGAGATCAAAATTAATTTCAAAATTTAAGTCCTTTTAAATTTCAATTAATTGTAAGGGAAAAGTTATATTTGAACAAAAAAAAAGGGAGACCGAAATCTCCCTATTAAAAACAATTAAATTGTGTATTTTACATATTGCTGTTAACAAAATCCCAGTTAACAAGTGCCCAAAAAGCATTAATGTAGCTAGGACGTGCATTTCTGTAATCTACATAATAAGCATGCTCCCAAACATCACACGTAAGAAGTGGCGTGTGGCCGTCAGTTAGTGGGCAACCAGCATCGTCAGTGTTAACGATCGCTAATTCACCTGCTGCATTTTTTACTAACCATGTCCAACCTGAACCAAAGTTTGTTGCCGCAGAGTTTGTAAATTCTTCTTTAAATTTATCAAAAGATCCCCACTTCGCGTTGATCGCGTCAGCGACCGCGCCTGTTGCTGCTCCACCTGCATTTGGTGCAAGACAGTTCCAGTAAAAAGAGTGGTTATAGTGTTGAGCAGCGTTGTTAAAAAGTCCGCCAGAAGTTGTTTTCACAAGATCTTCTAGAGAAGTCTCTGCGTGCTCAGTGCCTTCAATTGCTGCGTTTAACTTTGTGACGTAAGCGTTATGGTGCTTGCCGTGGTGGTAATCAAGAGTTTCAGCAGAAATATGTGGTGCCAATGCGTCCTTTGGCCAAGGTAGTTCAGGTAATGTGTGAGCCATGATGTTCTCCCTAATGGTTAAAATTATTCCACTAAGTTAGCGTCATGGCCCAAAATAATCAATGGATAATTATTAGACTTTGCCAATAAAGCGCCAAGACTACAGTGCGTCATCTGCTGGTGCGTCCTCTGCTGGTGCGTCCTCTGCTGGTGCGTCATCTGCTGGTGCGTCCTCACTGTGTCTTTTTCTTCGTCCTTTTTTACCTTTTATTCCTCTCGGTTGTTTTGGGCAATTAGCTTCTTTAATGAGGCTCCTCAAACTGTTTCTTCTATCTCTAATCTGAAGAAAACCCTCAGGATAGATTGGCTCTCCATTTTCATCCATTTCTAATTTTGGTTTTTCACCGCTCGCCATGATCTCTTCTCTTTTGGCCCGCATCTCTTGCCTGAGTTCTCGCATTTGCCCCATTAATGTCTTGCACTCTTCAGAGAGCTTAGGCTTATCTCCCGAAGGTTCGGAAACATTCTCTTCAGCAAATGCAAAGTTTTGAATAAGACAAATAGAAACTAAAAACATGAATAAGATCAAACTTTTTATTAAAAGTTGCTGTCTTTCATCATGACGGATACTTTTTGCGATAATTTTTGGTTTATTTACTTTTTTCATTTTAACTCCTCCAAAAGACGGCCATAACCAGTCTTTTGATAACGAATGCTAATGGCCTGAAAAATACTTTTGTTTTTTGATATCAATGATTGAGAGGTCAGAATTTTACTTCTGCGCTCTTTTTCTTCGTCACTAAAATTTACTCCTGTATTCAACTCACTTTGAGGCTGGGATAAATTAAAGCTTAATGTTTGAGTATTATCTGATTCATCAGACTCCAGCCTACCGTTTTTCTCTTTTTTCGGTAAAACGATGTTATCCTCGGATTCATTTTTTTCATCTTCAATGGCACTCGTTGAGACCAATGAAGATGACCATTTTTTACCACCAAGTGCTTTATCAAATGATTCTTCTGCCTTTGATCGCAATACTGCCGCAACTTTTTGCACCTCTTTGTCATAATCAAGTGGCGTGAGTCCATTTTTCTTTTGAGTTTCGAGTAACTGGTTTTTTGCCTGATCAAAAAACTTTTTCACTAATGATTTTTTCGCGGTAATTTCATTAGCAAGCTTCATTGCGTTTTTCATTGAACCGTCTTTTTTCATTAGTTCGTTGGCAAGTTCTTCAACATTATTTGAAGTCCCAGTAATTTGGCCTAAGTCGAGTTCTTTTAAATCAGAGAACACAGAACTAGGTAGCTCAATACAATCACCTTTTCCGTCGCCACCATTGGGACATACAGATTTTTGAATACCATCGAGGTCTCCGTAATCAATGTCTGCATGGTTTTCAAAATCAGCGGTCGCTCCATTATTGGTAACTGAATTAGTCCCCAATGGTGTGGCATTCAACTCTTTGGATCCAATAATAAGAAGAGAATTGAGATCATTGATATAACCTGTAACTTCTTCAATGGCTTGTTGCGTATGAAGAGATGAAACCCCGGTGATCGCGCCGATGGCCCCATACCAAATGCTTCGCTTCAACGGAGTTGAGAATAATGTGTTCACCTGATAATTTTGAGTACCAAAGATTGTGACTAATGCGCTAACACCCAATGTACTAAGAGATAAAACACCAGAAATCACTTCGATTGATGAATTGAAACTTGTTACAGTTTTTTCACTAAACGCTCGACTAATTAACGAATCAAAAAGAGTACTTGCCCAATGAGAATCGGTTTCAACCTCTTTTTTACCCACCGGTGATCCAGGAGGTTGACAACCAAGCTCGCACGCTGATGGGTTAACGATACAATCAAGAGATTGTTGATCGAGGTTTAGTTTCGCGAGTATTCCTGCCACCGTAGGCGCGCAGCAACCATCACCACATCCAGTGGTTATCGTCCTGATGGCGGTTTGATTAAACCCTCTGATAATTTCACATTTTTCTTGGGAACTTATGTCTGGGACGGGGTTATTTAAATTGGCCGCTTTACTCGTGATTGAAGCATTAAATGCAGCAAGTGCAGGTACGCAAGTAGCAACATTTGCACCACAAGCAACGGCCTGAGGACCGGCACCTGTCGCCGAACAAACTCCACTGGCCGCTAATCCACTTGAAATAAGCGTCGTGTCGCTAATGTTTCTCATCGCGAGATAAACAAGCTCAACTCCTGCTGCCAAAGTATATGCTATTGCCGCAACTTTTCGTAATGTTAATTGCAAATCGAGTGCCTCTTTCATCGATACATAAGCATCTCGTTGCGCAATAATTGCACTAAATTGTGAGCAATTTTCATTCACAAAATCTTCTTTCAATGCGACGTCTGCACCGTCACCTTCCAAGCACTCTTGTCTTATCTCGTCTAATTCAGATTTATTGTATTCAA
>JAURQB010000144.1 GCA_030836365.1 Bdellovibrionota bacterium
TAAGTTCCTCGCCGAGACCTAACATGATCGAAGTTTTAGTGGTAATATGTGGATATTCTTTTTTGTAGAATTCCAAACACTTGATGGTTTTTTCATATCCGGCCCGCTTGTCTCGAACCTCAGTTGTCAGTCTTTTTACCGTTTCGATGTTTTGAGCGACCACAAATGGATTACTTCTCGCGAGCGTATGCATGTGCTCTTCGACACCATCAAAATCAGGGATCAGAACTTCCACCAACGTTTCAGGGTGCCTGGTATTAATCCCGGTAACGACATTCGCAAAATGCCCGGCGCCAAAATCAGGCAAATCATCTCGGTCAACACTGGTGACAACAAGATATTTAAGGCCCATGGTATCAACCATTTTGGCCGCGTTTTCTATTTCCTCAGGATCCACAATCCCTTTTGGGTTTCCTGTATCCACATGACAAAACTTACAGGCCCTAGTGCAAGTACCACCAAGAATCATCATGGTCGCGGTTTTTGCCTCCCAACACTCACCTAGATTTGGACAACTTGCTTCCTCGCAGACAGTCCAAAGTTTCTTTTCGCGAAGCTCTGATTTGACCTGCTTAAAATTATCCCCACTTGGAATACGCGCTTTTAGCCATGTCGGCTTGCGTTCGTGGGCCGGGTTGCCAATTTTAGCGTTGCCGTATTCACGGGCCTTTTCGCGCTTATTAGCGATCTTTTCCCGTTGTTGTTGATAGGTTTCAGTTGTCATGGGGCGTTTATAATAAAAAGCCCCCTCCATTGGCCAGTGAAAATGATTTAAACATAAATATTTTCAATACCTTGCCAATGAGATGGCCAATTTTCTATACTTTAGGAGCATGATCCATAACTCAAAAGAGCATGGCACCTAAAGGAAACGATGAAAACTCTCGCAATTATATGTCTTTTACTCTCACAAACTCTTTATGCTCAAACCTATGATCATTTAGATACAGCTCTAAGCTATTATCAGTTAGATCCAAGTCATCTTCATGGAAAAGAAGCAGACCTTAGCAATGTGGAGGAGCAATTTAATCAAGGCCGGATGCAAATATACCGACTCAAAAAAGGACATGTACTCAAAATTGAACAGGCTGAATATTTAAAACCAATTGCTGCTGATGGGTGGAAAGTAATCGCTCCGGAAATTAATAATTCCACAACCGAAGTAAACCCGAAAATCATGACTGTCATCAATGAGCTAAATGTCACAAATGTACGCGGACACTTAGAGTATTTTACCGGGCAAACTTCCAGACGCTCAGGGGCACCAGGCAATCAAGAATCTACCACCTATATCGAAAAATTCTTGGGTGAACTTGGCTATGAGATGACCCGCGACTGCTTCTCGCCTGGACTTTGCAATATTTGGGGAACGCTTAGAGGCAATGTGGATGAATACGTTTTAATTGAAGCGCATCTAGATAGCGTAGGACGAGCTTATGCGGGAGCTGATGATAATGGTTCAGGGGCAGCGGGTTTGTTAGAGCTTGCGAGAGTGCTTAAGTCTGTAGATAAAAAACGCGGTCTCATTATTTTTGCCACCAACGGTGAGGAGTCAGGCCTCTTAGGCGCGAAGGACTTTGTCTGGAAGGCGCGTGATAATGGCCTACTTAATAAAATTAAATACGTCATCAATATGGATATGATCGGTTATAACAAAAATGGAATTGTCGACATTGAAACTAATCGCGAGTTTGAAGATCTCGCAAAATGGAAAAGTGCTCTCGCTAATACCTATACGACGTTAAAACCAGAAATCACGATGCCGGCATGGGGAAGTGATCATGTTCCATTTCTCCAATACAAGGTGCCCTCAATTTTAACCATTGAGCATTGGAAAACTAAAACTCCTTGCTACCACCGAGAGTGTGACAAAATTGACACGATTAATTTTGAGTACATGATGGAGATATTAAAATTAAATGTGGCGGCCAGTATGGAAAAAATGGTGGAAACAAAGTAGATACACAAAAAACTCTTAGAAACAAGCTAGAGCTCGATGACCTGGGTATTAGGTAGATCAACACTTTCATGTAAGCTATAAATTAGGGCGCGATCTTTTAAAACATACTGGCGAAGATAGGAAATAATCACCGATTTTAATTCAACATCCATCGCGTTCATTAGTTCATCCATGATGAGAATTGGTTTATCTGAGATAACACCCCGAATAAAAATAAGAAGCTGATTTTGTCCGGAACTTAAGTCATTGCATCGAAGACGTAAAAAAGATTCAGCAATGAGACCCGTATTGATTAGTTGATTAACTTTATGTTGATCAACTTGAACTCGCAGGAGTTCCTCTAAAACAGTCTCACTAAAAAAAGGAAGATACGCCGGTAGATAAACAAATAAAGATTGAAGTTCATTCCAATTAGGAGCAAATTTTAGTGACTCTTGAGTCATACCAAGAAGTGAATAATAAAAAAAACTTTTCCCACGACCGCTTTTTGCTTTTATATAGATGCAGTCCCCTTTTCTAATCGTCAACCCGCTCAACTTGATGGGTTCATTTCCCGGAACGTCTAGATGAAAATCATGAATTGACAAAAGCTTCCCCTTGTCGAGGCCCTTCTTTTTTAATTTATCCATTTCGCAGCCGTCCAGAAAGAAACGTGTAATTATTTTTAGTGTAGGATTTTAAGGACCACAACACCCCAAGGACGGCACCAATAAAAATCGTTCCCATAATCGCCACCAAAATAAGAAGTTGGTATTTGGACGCTTCGATAGGACTTGCACCGGCGAGTAGTTGTCCTGTCATCATGCCAGGAATGCTCACAATGCCAACAATACTCATCGCGTTTAAAATGGGCGTCATTGCCGCGCGAAGAGCAACCTGAATATATTTTTTCGCCGCATATAAGGGAGACAGTCCTAAAGAGAGATCGCTGATAAATAACTGTTGGTGATGTTGTAGCTCACGTTGAAAACGCTCGATCCCCAAAACAACGCCATTCAAACTATTGCCGATTAGCATTCCAAAAATAGGAATCACTAACTTCGCGTTAAATAATTGTTCTTGATTAATAATATAAAGAGAAAGAGCGCCCATGGGCAGAACGGAAAAAAAAATGGAAAAGTAGTGCTGGATAATTAAATCTAATTTTTTAATACTGGCCTCGCGCATACTGGCCGCCAGAACCATTAACATAATTGGAAAAATTAACAATTCACCAGGTAATTGAAATAGATAATTAATCACAACACCTAAAAAAATCAGCTGAATAATTGAGCGAATAAATGCCACCATCATTTTTTTGGCAAGACCTGTTTTGACAACAAAGTTTAAAATAGCGCACAAGAAAAAAATAATGCTGATGCCAAGATA
>JAURQB010000145.1 GCA_030836365.1 Bdellovibrionota bacterium
CACCGCCTTGATAAACGGCCCAATCTCCCTCGCTCCAAAAAGTTCCACTCGAGTCCTCGCCACTGACTTTTACCACGTAGTAGTCACCATCTGTTAGTCCACCAGTTGACGGAAATGCGCTGAGATCTGAAATATCACCTTTGTAAATTGTCGCGCCAAAAGGAAAGGCTGCATCACTTGCGATATCCCACTCAGCTTTAAAGTTAACACCGTTAACGGATGCCCATCCCCAATACTTTTCCCCTTGATCATTTTCGAGAACTCTAAAAGTATCCCCATCATTTGGAGAGCCTGAGTTAGGAGAAAGATTTGAGTTTGGATTAAAGTCTAACGGCTCTGCAAAGGTGGCCAGTTTTCCAAGATCAACGATTTCAGGCGAGATATTAAATGTTACCGCATTCTCTTCTGAAATAACGCCAAGATTAATTCGCGACTGAAGTTTTTTAATTGCCTCGACAACAGTATCACCGGCCTCAACAGGAGAAGTATCAGGCGGTGGCAATTCCCCATTCGCAAGAGGTGCCGGAGGGTTTAATAAACTAGAGTCAACCATCTTCGCTTGAAAGACCCGTGACTCAGAAAAGTAGCGATTTTTTTGTTCACTAGATTCAGGAAATTCATCCGTCGTGAGCACAGCAAGCGCTTTTGCTTCATTATAAAATTTATCATTGCTCTCGCTATTGATTGCGAGCGTCGGCTCTTTTTGCGCACCATCGATGATTCCCTGAATATCTTTTCGAAGTACATCGATTTGAGAAAGATCAATTCCATTAATACTAATGGCCTTATTCGTTGTGGAATCTACCGTCGCTGGAATACTTACCTTAACAATATGTCCTCCAAGATCCAGATCTCCTGTCAACGCGCCTCCTGTCAACGGCATGACTTCTAGAAGAGCAGATTTAAGCCCTACAATTTTATCTTGATTAATTTGCGCGTCCGGCGCAGTATTCGCCGCACTCACAGAAGAATCGGCAATGGCGCCTTGATCAAAACTTGCTCCACCTGAATTAACGTAATCACTTCCCAAGGTCCAACCAGCAAAATCAATAGTGCCATCTTCGTCTTCATCAATTTCAACATAACGAAGTGTATCTCCTACACCTTTTGTTAGATTCACATCATGAAGAGAGCTTAGAGTTGAGTTTGATTTATCAATCATCTCCCAAGTGTAGTCTCCGGTCTTTGAAATAATCGCGCCTTCTCTTGGCGTTGAATCGGCAGCTCCCTTAAATCCAAGAACATCGCCGCTATTACTAATGCGAAGCCATTTTCCCGCGGGTTCAGTTGCCGGATCAACGGGTTCTGGTTGGATACACACCAACCAATCGCCGGAGCGGTAATCAATAGAATTAAAAGTCCCATCCGTATCGACAACATAAAAGTCACCTTTTTTTGCGCCTGCAGGATAACTTGCTTCACTAGAATTCCACGGCCGATTAAAATTTAATCCACCTTGAATATTTTCTGTTCGCCATTGGCCTGAACGGACACCTAAAAAACCATCTTGATAATCAGAGCTATCAAGATTTTCACTATCGTATTCAGGTTGCGTATCTTCGCTCCCTTCTGAGTCAATGGCCAATTTTTGAAAATCAATAACACCTTCCTCAAAGTCAAAGGCACCATAATTTTGCGCGGATGAAGAAGTATGATGATTTTCTATTTGATACTGAAATCTTTTAATGGCATCAATAATACTTTCGCCTTGTTCAACATGGCCTATTTGTTCACCAATCTGCGCCCCATCAAATTCCGATAAAGCTGAATTAAGCACACGATCACTTGTTAAAAATTTTCCGGCCGAACTGCTTTCGGACTCAACCATGTCATCCGTATTGAGTGCTTGAAAAAGAATCGGTGAATTTTGTTCACCAAGTAAATACTCATGCGCTTCACCATTTTGAATTTTGTTTTGATAAGCGTCTTTTGAAATAGTGAGGTTTAGTAAGTCTTGATAAAGTTTTTCCACATCCACGCCACTGATCATCGCCGACGGTTCATTGTTCGGGCGATCATTAAAAATCATTGCGCCGTCAATAATTTCAAGATGACCAAAAAGTGATCCCTCGTTTGCGTCAAGCTTCCCTTCAAGTGATTCTTCAAAACCGATAATTTTTGACGTTGATATTTCTGCATTTTCTGCGATGTCGACTCCCTGAACTTCACCATCAACAATTTCTTCCGAAGTGACAAATGGCCCTTCAATACCAACGAGATCTTTAGCAATAACCCATTGTTGATTCTCTTCACTCCATTTAAAAACTTCTCCAGACTTTAGCTGTGAAAGTCTTAAGGGATGATTAATGTCGGTGATGTCAAAAATTGAAGCAAACGTTGGATAGTCTCTTTGCTGGGTAATTGTTGAGCCAATTTGTGGCCCATTAATACGAAACGGAGCTGTTACAATTTGTTTCCAGCTGTAATCAAAAACAGGATTTCCTTGCTTGTCTTCACCTGGCTTAATATATCCCTTTCGGCCAAATACTCTTGAGACACTTCCGGTGTTTGAAATCTTATCCCAAAACCTTCCATTAAAAATGGCCCAATCACCAGGGGCCCAATTAACCGTTAAGCCCGTTGGAAGAACCGTTTCCCCTGGAGTTGTAACAATAAAATAGTCTCCAGGAACGGCGGAAATTCGCTCACCTTTTTCATTTCGATACGTCTCTGAAGTAAGTACAGGAATGTTTTTGGAAACGTCCCACCCGCCAATATAATTTAGTCCAGAAATCGGATATGGTTTCCATTCACCAGAACCGTTATTCGCCCCTGCATCGTAGTACAAAGTATCGCCTTCCTCTTGGCCATCTGCTGAAAGATATTGAAAGGGAATACTTTTCTTTTTAATTTTTTGGCCATCAATTGAGCCCCCGCGGTTTTCAATTTTCACCCTAAAACCTGCGTATGCATTATTCATACACATCACCAAGAAGGTATATAATAAGGTGGCCAATCTCATACGATTCCTATCGGTTACATCACTGAAATTGCTTATATTATAATTGATGTTTTCACTCAGAAACTAATGGAGAAAACTGTAGAATTACTTAGTATCTAGTTGAAATTATAACTAATTCCTAGCCCAAAACGGCTAATCGAAAGGTCTGTTGGGCCGCTCATCAAATGTTGTTTATAAAAGGCGCTTGCGCCCCAATTGCCAATAATATTTGTCCCAAGAAAAATAATGAACTTTTGCCCACTAAAATCAACATCCGAAACCGTGCTTTTTCGACTACTTGCACTTGTTAGGTTAGTCGAAACAGACGCTTTAAAAATACTAGGCCGATTAAACATTTTAAATAGAGAGAAGACACCGAAAGTCCCATAAAAAAATGAATGGGTTCTTACATCAAGCTTGGCATTTCCATTCGCATTGAGTTCATCTGTATTAAAAGTAGAAAAACTTTCATAATCAACACCAACATATGGTTTCAAAAAAAAGTTAAGGCCAG
>JAURQB010000146.1 GCA_030836365.1 Bdellovibrionota bacterium
AGCTGGGTAGAAAGTGATGAGTAAAAGTAATAGGAGGGCGTTTTTAAGCGAGACCATAATTATTCCTTTAATTTGACGCTGTAGATAATTTTAACGGACTAAATGCTGTTTTGACAACCTATTGAATTCGCCAATAAAATAGGCGAATTCAATTTATTATTAAAGGATGATATTAAATGGCGACTCAAACAATGACAGACGATAAAAATAACCCAAGTGCTCTGAACGTCGATGATGGTTATTCTATTTTTAAATATGTTTTAATTGGTGCCCTTGTCATCATTCTCGGCGTCGTGGCGTACAATGTTTATCAAAACAATCAAGAAGCTTCTTTCGCGGAAATGGGTGACAATTTGTATAAGTTTGAAGAGACAATCTTCAATCCGGCGCTTGAAAAAAAGGGTGATGCAGATTTTGAGACACTGACTAATGAATTTGGAAGCTTATTCTCTCATCCTGCAAGCAAGCAAGGAGCTTTGAGTGTTGAGTCTATCAAGGTTGCAGATTTTCTAATCGCAAATGATAAGGTAGAGGAAGCAAAAAATATTTTAAATCGAGCTCTGAAATTCGCTGATAGCGATTTTGCGCGTCACTTTATTATTTCCAGACTCGGAATTCTTGAGCAGAATGCAGGAAACGTGGATGGTGCGATCAGTTTGTATGAGAGTTTACTCAAGCAAAAAATGACAGTGATGGAAGATAAGGTTTATCTTAACCTTGGTGTTCTATATGCAAAGAAAGGTAATAAAGAGAAAGCGAAAGCTAGTCTTGATTATGTTGTGGAAAAAAGTAAGGACGAGACGTTATTAAAAATTGCTCGTTTATATTTAGGTGAAATGTAATTTTCATAACAAGGACAAATAAGTTGAAAAATAAAATTCTTTTTCTTTTTACTTTTTTCTCTCTTGTTGGGTGCGCATCTATAGAGCAGCTTCAAAAAAAAGTAATAGCCCCTATACAACCGAAAAGATCCTTTTCTGCAAAATGGGGCAAGAACCTTGACCCGACCTACCTTTCTGGTAATTTGCCTATCCATTTAAATGGGCCTGCAGTTTATGAAGGTAATATTTTTATCGGGTCATCAGGGAACGGTTTTTTGTCGATTGATGAAAGGGACGGGAAAATTCGGTGGAAGGTTAGTGAGAATGAAACCTATCATTCATCTCCTCTCGTAAGTGGAGACTCTGTTATTTATGGAACAGAGAGTGGACGAATCAAGTCGAGGAAAATGACAAACGGTGAATTAAACTTTGAAATTGATTTGGGCGCAAGTGTTGACGGTAATCCAATCGTTTCTAAGGGGCGATTATTTATTCAGTTGCGAAATCACCAAATTTTTTCACTTGACGCTAGCACTGGAAAAATTCTTTGGTCTTATAAAAAATCAGTGACGAACAAGACGACGATCCAGGGTGTTGGTGAGGGCTTAGTTGATAACAATTCAGTTATATTTGGTTTTGCCGATGGCGATTTATTAAGTTTTCGCGTTGAGACGGGAGACATCATTTGGGAGAGAAAAATTGGCCGAAGCGCCGATAAATTTATGGACCTAAACTGGCCGATGGTTAAATTCAATGACGCTTTAGCAACTGTGGATGCGGCAGGAAATTTATATCTTGTCCGGTTTAGTGATGGCGAGATTATTAATCAGTTCTCTATTGGAATTAGCACTAATTTAGTTCTACATGAGGATTCACTTTATTTTGGTGACACGAGTGGGTCTTTACATCAACTTGATCGAGAGCTAAAAGTTACGGAGCTAGCAAAATTTTCAAAGCGCACGTTATCAAGAGTCGGAATTTGGAATGGTAAGATTATCGCGGGAGATATCAATGGACTCGTTTCTACTTTTTCCCTTAAAGAACTAAAAACTCTCTGGCAAAAATATCTTGGTAACGAGCTTTCGACGATGTTCAGGAGACCTTTGAAAGGGGACCTTGGAGGCTTGATTATGTTTACCTCAAGAGGTCGCTTATACTACTATTAAATAGTGAATTATATCCAGATCAAATAGTGGGAACAGAAACCTTCAATCTTTTGTGACTGACGATATTTTTCTTCTTCTATCAATTAACATCGATAGGTAATTCGATATCCAGGTACTATTGAGTCTTTTCATCATTTCAAAATTAATTTGATCTAAATTATTTAGTTTTTTATTTTTATCCCATGCCTCCAGAGAGGTTAATATGGCCATATTTGAAATCAAAGTTGTTTTCAAAAAAGCCTTTAGCGAGTGCTCACTTTTTTTCAACCTGTTACTTTTTTGCATGCGAGTTAAATTTTCATAAATAAAGTAATTTGAACTTGTTCCTGTCGCGCATAGTTCATTTAATTCACCAAATGTTTTTTCCAGGTGAATATTGATCGCCGTTTGTATTTGGTAGGGAAGAGAGTTTATATCCTTGTCATTTTTGATATTACCAAAAATTGTATTTTTCATATCATCTTTTTCTATAGGCAGGTGAAGTTCGGGAAATAACCCTGGATTATTTTTTGCATTTTTATAGAGACTTGAGATTCTCTCAAACTCTGCCCCTTTAGGTGCGATAAATTCAAAGGAGTCTTTTCGTGTTTTTTCGGTAATCATCGTCGAGTGAAAGTGAGGGCAGCTTTTTATTAATGGTGTAGAGGCAGAGCCATAATTTCTCATGGTTTTATATTGTCCATATAATCCAACAAAATAAAGAATCTTGTTAGAGTAGTTTAACGGCTTATATTTTTTTGGTTTTAAGCTCGCGGGAGTTCTTCCTTCGTCTAGTAAAAGTGGCTGAGTATATAAGTCGGGAACCCTGTTTGCTTCAACAGAATTTGCCGCAAATCTATTCATTTTCGCCTCAAATGCTTCAGGCGGCCTATAAGTAGCACAAGATATTAGGTTAAGAGAAATAATTGAGACCAATATTTTTGACATGTTAATACTCCTCCATGAGTAACATGTTCTTTATCGGGCCAGTGAGTTTTTACCTCAAAAAATTTAAGTTGAATTAAAAAATAGGAATCTAATACCGAGATAAAATTTCTCGAGTATTTGTAAATGGATGATTTTATAAGCCTAGGTAGTTGATTAAAATATAGGTTTACGCTGTAGAGGAGTTTATAAGCTTATGTAGTTTGTTATTTGATTACCTTTTGAAACTTTTTGCTTGATTGATTTGAGAGCGTTTCTCGCCTGATCAAGAGTCGTAATTTGATAATATCCTTCAGGTAAAACTTTATGAAATTCATTATTTTTTACTTCAAAAAAACCAATGTGCTCACCATCTTTTTCAATGGAAACAAACTTATCATTTTCATTTAATCTTAATGCAATCCCTTGGTGAGCTTTACCGAGAAAGTCGATAAGGGCAATTTTATTTTCTTCCCAGTATCTTGCAACTTCAGAGTATCGCGGCCATTTCGTATTACTTAATTCAATGGTTACCTGAAGATCATTGTGCCAATAATAGCTCCAGTCTTGCATTCCACCATTTACTTCATACCAATCATATCCATTGACGACGCCTCCGGGAAACTCTGTCGAGTTTTTCATGCCTGGAACTTGATTGGCATACTCTTGAGAAATTTCAAGAACAAATTGGTGAAGAGGATGCTCTTCTGCACTTGTATCCCAAGGGTAGTTCACCACTTCGGCGCCGCCGTGAAAGTTTGCCGATAAAGAAAAATTTCTAGATTGTTGCCACTCCATAATAGACTTTGTTTCAACCTCTCTGCCATGAGGAGTATTTTCATTGTCTCTGGTTGTGAAGTCTGGGAAGTCTCGATTTAAATCAACCCAATCAGCGTTACCACGTCTGCGGTTGAGCGCACCGTCCGGATTCATTGAGGGAACAATAAAGATTTCTGTGTTGTTGATAAGTTTTGTGACGTTAGCATCATTGAGTTTGTACTTAGTAAGCAATTCTTCAATCAGTAGCACCATTAATTCTCGTCCAACGATTTCATCTCCATGCATGTTGGCAATATATTTTACCTCTGGCTCTGTTTCATCTTCCGTTGGGTTATCGCTAATTTTTACGGCATAGATTGGTCGCCCTTGAATAGAGGTTCCAATTTGTTGGATTTGGCATATATCCGGGTGTTGTTGTTGAAGGAGTAAAACTTTTTCATTAATTTCATTGGGGGTTGGGTAGTTTGCATATTCTTTTTCACTTTTATGAGTTTCGAGTGGCAGAACCTGAACATCCAAGGAGTCTAAATATTTTTTTAAGCCCTCAGGCCCATAAATTTCCAAAGTTGTTTTTGTGGCGTGATCAAAACTAATTTCTGGGTAGCTAGATAATGTTTTGATGATCTTTTTTGAGGGGTTAAGTAGAAGATATGCTTCGTTGGTTTTGCCCTTCGCAAAAATGCTCGTCGAAATAATTAAGCAGATGATGGTGATGATATTTTGCATGATAACCCCAAAAATAATAAGGAGTTATTGTCTTTTTCACTGAAAGATCTGTCAATCTATTCACACCTGGGTAGGTAAAAAAGATAGGATTGATCGCCCTTTGGGGAGTAGATTAGACGACAATTAACGCCTGCGATTTCTTGTGGGGTGTAAATATTGGAAATCTTATTTAAGGCATTTTGACTGCAGGGAATACTTCTTCCCAAAATAGAAAAATTTTGTTCCGGATGAATTGAAATATTTCCTTTTTCATCGACTTGGTACTGATAATAAATATCGTCAATGAGGCGGTTGAAAACGAGCCGGTTCTGGTAAATTCCGAGGGCGCTATCGTCATTACTTGTTTTGAATTTTTTCACTGTTTTATCTTTTTGAATAACTACATAATGAGGGTACTCAATTGTGTTGTCTGAAAAATTTTTGGCAAATGTTTGTACTCTTTCAAAAGTAGCTTTTTTGTTTTCTCTATAGTCACATGGACTGTCCCAAACTGCTTCTAATCTAGCCTTTGACGTTTGTTGGAATTTATCTTTCTTTCTTTTACCTGTAATGGGTAGGCCATTTTTATGAAAAAAATTTTTTAACGAATTTTGGTGAAGCGCCTGTTGGTATTTTAAAAAAAGTGTACCCATTTCTGGAGAGCAAGTGGAATTAAATGGGCATCCAGGGTAAATGTGCTCACTCGTGTCGTGCGCGATGGGAGTCGCTTGAGAGGTGGTGGAAAAAAATAAAAAAATAAAAATTAATAGAAAACTTTTCATTTAAATATGATAACCGCAATGAATATATTCGTGGGGAAACAGTAAATGAAAAAGTGTAAAAAGATTGAGCAATCTAGATGAAGAATAAAAATTATGTCTCAAATATTTAAGATGTTGAGGAATAATCTAGCAATGACCCACTTGAACAATCGGATATTCCGTTTTGTGGTGTACAATATATAGTGTGATGCGGAGTCAAAAAAATGTCACTATACAAGATATAGTGTTTTTTGTTTTGACAAAAAATCCGAAGGCCGTTTTCATATACTTAATTAAAATGAAACGGCGAAAGGAGATAGCATGAAGTTTCAACGAGTCTTCACCAAGAAAGGTAAATCCCCCTACTCAGATATTGAATTTGAAAAACGCACCAGCGAAATTAAACAAATGGATGGGTCAAAAACAAATACCATCGAAGTAACAGTGCCAAAGTTTTGGTCTGAAGTCGCTAGTGATATTATCGCGCAAAAATATTTTAGAAAATCTGGCGTTCCTCAAAAAGACGCAAATGGAAAAGCAATTAAAGACGACAATGGCAATCCAGTGCTTGACGGAGAAACAGATTCTCGTCAGGTCTTTCATCGACTTGCTCTTTGTTGGAGAACTTGGGGGGAAGAGCACAAATACTTCAACTCAAAAGCTGACGCGGATACTTTCCAAGATGAAATGGAATATATGCTTGCTCATCAAATGGGGGCGCCAAATTCTCCTCAATGGTTTAATACTGGTTTAAATTCTGCTTATGGAATTGAAGGAAAGCCACAAGGCCATCACTTTGTCGATCCACTGACTGGAAAAGTACAAAAATCCACGAGCGCTTATTATCGTCCTCAACCACATGCGTGTTTTATTCAAAGTATCAATGATGACCTCGTTAATGAGGGCGGGATCATGGATCTTTGGACAAGAGAAGGCCGACTTTTTAAATATGGTTCTGGTACAGGAACGAATTTTTCAAACCTTCGTGGTGCTGGAGAGAGGCTTTCTGGCGGTGGAATGAGTTCTGGATTGATGAGTTTCTTACGAATTGGTGACCGAGCTGCTGGAGCGATCAAGTCAGGTGGAACGACGAGAAGAGCGGCGAAAATGGTTTGTCTTGATCTTGATCACCCAGATATTGAGGAATTTATTAACTGGAAAGTCATTGAAGAAAGAAAAGTTGCTGCTTTAGTGACCGGGTCAAAAATTTGTAAAATGAGATTAAATGAAATCACAGAGGCGCTCAAAGCAACCGCTGACCTTGGTGATGCTCGTTACAATGCGAGAACAAATAAAAAATTAAAGAAAGCAGTTCAGAAAGCAAACACAGACCTTGTGCCAATGAACTATGTTCACCGAGTAATTGAACTTTTCAAACAAGGTGTAACAGATATTCAATTTGAAGAATACGACACGGATTGGAACTCTGAAGCTTACAATACTGTTAGTGGTCAAAACTCAAATAACTCTGTTCGTATTAGTAACAAGTTTTTTGATGCCCTAAAAGCAGATGGCGACTGGCATTTAACAAATAGAACTGATGGAAAAATCGCGAAGACGCTTAAAGCAAAAGATCTTTGGGAACAAATTAATAGCGCGGCCTGGAACTGTGCTGACCCAGGTGTTCAATTTGATGACACGATTAATGAATGGCACACATGTCCAAATGAGGGAAGAATTAATGCCTCTAACCCTTGTTCTGAATACATGTTTCTTGACAACACTGCTTGTAACTTGGCCAGTATTAACCTCTTAAAGTTTTATGACAAAACGACAGGAATGTTTGATGTAGATAAGTTTATTCACGCTTGTCGACTGTGGACAACTGTTTTAGAGGTTTCTGTTTTGATGGCACAATTCCCGTCAAAAGAAATCGCTGAATTGAGTTTTCAATTTAGAACGCTCGGACTTGGTTACGCCAATATTGGTGCACTATTAATGGTAATGGGCATTCCTTATGATAGTGAGCGAGGGCGATCTATTGCAGGAGCGATCGCTTCCATTATGGGTGGTGTTGCCTACAGAGTTTCTGCGGAGATGGCCAAAGAACATGGGCCGTTTGCTCGCTATGAAAACAACAAAGAAAGTATGCTTCAGGTAATGAGAAATCATCGTCGCGCGGCTCATGGTGAGACAACTGGTTATGAAGGATTAACCGTTTTACCTCAGCCTCTAAAAAACCAGACAGAAGATAGCTATCTTAACGAAGCAGCAAAAACGGCGTGGGATGAGGCGCTTAAACTTGGTGAAAAGCATGGTTACCGAAATGCTCAAACGACAGTTATTGCACCGACAGGAACAATTGGTCTTGTGATGGATTGTGACACGACTGGAATTGAGCCAGATTTTTCTCTTGTTAAATTTAAAAAGCTCGCTGGTGGCGGTTATTTTAAAATTATTAACCAGTCAGTTCCACAGGCCTTGACTAATTTAAAATACACAAAAGATCAGATCAATGATGTCATTGGATATGCCGTAGGACATGCAAGTCTTCGTGGATGTCCTCACTTGAATGAAGAATTTTTAACGTCAAAAGGAATGAATGCGGAGTTGATTGAAAAGATTGAAAATTCACTCGCAGGCGCTTTTGATATTAACTTTGTCTTTAATCGTTGGACTCTTGGTGATGATTATCTCGCCAATACGTTAAAACTTTCTCAAGCTGAAATTGAGGACATGAATTTAAATGTTCTGGCAAAACTTGGCCTAAGCACGACTCAAATTAGAGAAGCAAATGATTACATTTGTGGAACGATGACAATCGAAGGTGCTCCGCACTTAAAGACTGAGCATTACCCTGTGTTTGATTGTGCGAGTAAATGTGGCCGAACGGGAACAAGAGTCATTTCTTGGGAAGGGCATATTCGAATGATGGCCGTGGTTCAACCATTTATCAGTGGCGCTATTTCAAAAACAATCAACATGCCGACAGAAAGTAACGTTTCAGAGATTGCCGAAGCTTACCATTTGTCCTGGAGTCTTGGGACAAAAGCGAATGCGATTTACCGAGATGGCTCAAAACTCTCTCAACCATTAAATGCAGCTGCTTTTGATGAGCTTGCATTAATGGATGACGATGAGATGAGTATGACCGATAAGATTGAAAAGGTGAGCGAGAAGATTGTTGAGAAAATTATTTATAAAGAAATCAACAAAAGAAAAACTCTTCCTAATCGTCGATCAGGCTATACGCAAAAAGCAACAATTGGTGGCCATAAAGTTTATCTAAGAACCGGCGAATATGATGATGGTGATCTCGGTGAAATTTTCATTGATATGCACAAAGAGGGAGCGGCATTTAGAAGTTTGATGAACTGCTTCTCCATTGCAATCTCTCTTGGTCTTCAATACGGAGTACCGCTAGAGGAATTTGTTGACGCCTTTACATTTACTCGTTTTGAGCCAAATGGAATTGTTGGTGGACACGATAATATCAAAATGAGTACATCTGTCATTGATTACATTTTTAGAGATCTGGCCATGAAGTATCTGGGAAGAAATGATCTCGTTCACGTGGCGCCAACGGATTTAAATCCAAGCGCGGTTCATAATGAGCAAAAAGACGAGGAGCCACTTTTGACAATGATGGCGACAAAAGATGAAGTTCATGCAGATGGAAGCGTTTCTCAGGTTCAAGAAAAAGTGTACTCCAAAGAAGCAAACGCACGAATGCTGACAGAGGCGAAAAAACGTCAGGCGGCAAAAATGAAAGGGTACGAAGGTGATCCTTGTCCTGATTGCGGAGCGTGGACGATGGTGCGAAATGGTTCGTGTATGAAATGTGACTCTTGTGGATCAACGACAGGCTGCTCATAAATTATTAAGAACGCATAATATTTTTTAGTAGAAAGCAAAGGCCCTCCAGTACTTGGAGGGCTTTTTTTATTGCGGTGGGGCCGTACAGTAGTAGTGGTGATTCCATCGATAGCCCGCTTGATAGGTGTAGTAGCTTCGAGGAAAACTAATGTCAGAGTTGGTGTCTGGTGTTTCAGCGTCGAAGTAGTGATCAACGAAACCCATTCGTAATTTGTTTGTATCTGTGCCGGCCGAGTTCGGGGCCGGTTCACTGTCAGGGTGTTTGTAGTCATAAGTGAAAAATGATGTTGGGCCAGCAGGGTAGTTGCCAGCAACAGAGCCTTTTCTAACGGTGTGACCTCTGCTGTCGTCGTAGTTCGGTCTGTTGTTTCTGTCTCCGGTACAAAATTTTGCTCCTAGCGCCTCTAGTATTAGATCGGTGTCTTCACTCGGTAGAATTTCCCCAGTTCGTGGATCAAAATCATCAAGGGTAAAGCCAACAGGCTCTTCATCTTCTCGAAGTATTGAGTCTTCTAATAGTCCGTCACTAGAAACATATCTATTAAAGTAAACGTTTAGGTTCGCGCCATAAGGAAGCCTGCACTCCATTCCTTTTAGCTTCGCGGTTGTGGCATCTGAGGAGTCCACGTAAATGGCGTGTCCGGAGCAGCAATTGCTCGCGGTCTCCGTCACTTCTCCCAACTTAACACAGCAAAGAAATTCATTCTCTGAAAAAATATCCGGCATTGAAACTTTATCTTTTAATACGCTAGTTAACTGATCGTCGCTTGTTGTATCCGTAGAATAGGATGAATTGGGCAAACTTGGTTCGTCGATATCACAGAAGCCTACATATTCAGGTCTATTCAAATCACTATTGCATAAAGCTGAACCTTCTGCACCATTAACGGTGTTGATTTCTTGGCCATCATATTCAAAAATCCCTGGCACTAATTTTAATCGGTTGGAGTTACATAGAATGGGTTCATAATCAATTTGTGGGATTCCCAAAAGCTCAAATTTTGCTAATTTGCTATAATAGAAATAAGGTGAACCAGGGGTTAGTGCTTCACAGCGGTGAGGATCACTTCCCAATGTACAGTTAATGTCGTCAGTCGCGTGGTATGTTGAACCCTGTCTATTTGGTGCATCCCACACAAGAGCAATCGAAATATCAATACATGCTGTCGATTGAGAATTGCCACTATCAGCACATACCGCATTGTTGGAGTTCCCATAAAATAAACCAACGGTTTGACCAGAAAGGGCATCTTTTGCGTAACAAAAATCTTGAGTGCTATCTTCAGTAAAGTTAGATGATCCTGTTCTTATATAATCTCGGGTGTTATCATCAGTATTAGGGTCACCGTCTGAGTCAACTATCCAAGGCCAATCAGCAGCGTCACCACATGGCTCTGGCGTAACCGGCTGTTCAGTTGTATCTCCATTAGCTGTCCGGTAGAGGACGTATACATCAAGGGTAGTATCATTGAGTGATCTAATGTAGCTAGGGATAATAAAGCTAGCACCATAACTTGAATATTTCTCCGTATATGTTCCAGCTTCTTCATCGACTAAATTTGCAAAAGGGACTGCGTAGGGAAGTGGCCAAATTGCGGCCATATCACCTTTTAGGTTATCTTCTGTGTTAC
>JAURQB010000147.1 GCA_030836365.1 Bdellovibrionota bacterium
ACTTTGTATTGAATTTTGTAAAGTATTTATACCATATATTTTGTATTGTGTTATAATATTGCCATGGAGGTGCATATGATTTCAAATCAAAAAGTAGCTCTGTATACAAGGACGTCTACGGATAAGCAGTCTAAAGGTCTAGAATCCCAGAAAAGGTCACTCATTGATTATTGCCTAAGTAAGGCGATGGGCGAATATGAGCTCTATGAAGACTTTGGCGTGAGTGGTGCGCGAAGCTCGCGACCGGCGCTTGATCGGCTCATGAGTGACATTAGGAAGGGCAAAATAAAAACGGTGGTGGTTTATTCATTTAGTCGGTTTGCACGCTCTACAAGGCACCTTCTTTAGGCATTAGATGAATTTAGGGTGCATGATGTATCGTTTGTTAGTGTTTATGAGGTTTCAATCATAAGTCAGAGGAGGGGGCAGGGTTGTAGTCGTTCAAGGTTATTTATAAAAGGCTATCTTGTTTTTTTATACGGTTGGTAAAGTTTCATAATATTTAGCCGATATTATGATTATCTATGTATGGAGGGTAATGTAGCATGAGTCACAAATGTGCGTTGTGCGGTAAGGGGTTGTCCCTACTAAAGTCGAATAGTTATATGTGTAAACCTAGTAACGAGCGAGTAGAGATATGGTATTGCGATGCTTGTAATCATGGAACAACGACGCCGTTTCTCACGGACAAAGAATGTATCGAGCTTTATGACAGCAATTATTCTCAAAATCCATTCTATAAGTCCGAAGCAGAAGAAAGTATCCCTATATTTTACAGGCTCTTAAAAAAGTTTGACTATCTTCTCTCCCGTTTTTTTTACATTTTACCAAAAAGAATCCAAGAAGTATTAATTAAAGAAGGGTGTGCCTCAATTCTTAGGCTGGATGGAGTGTTTTTACCAAAAAGTAAGGCTGATAAATTTTTAGATTACGGCGCAGGTAATTTTTCTCTGGTTAGGCAAATGAATAAATGCGGTTATGATACATACGGTTATGATGTCAATAAAGTTTTTATTAAGGACCTGCCCAGAGACAGAGTGGTAGACGACATGGCAAAAATAGGACAATTTGATCAAATTAAAATATCCCATGTATTGGAGCATGTTGCATGTCCTGTAAAATTTTTAAATGGGTTCAAGAAGAATTTAAAAAATGATGGTCAGTTGATTATCAGTGTCCCAAATATTGATTGTCCTATGAATTATTATTTTAATAAAGATAAAAATGGATGGTATCATCTGCCATTTCATCGTCAACATTTTAGTAAGAAATCATTGAGTTCATTTTTAAATGAGGCGGGCTACAAGGTCGATTACGTTATAACTTATTCTTTTGGGATCGGGACCATAAGTTATTTTATCAACAAAAAAGAAAAAAAAATAAATCTATTATTTTTAATTCTATTAAAAATTAAAAGTTTGTTCTTGGACTTTACTGGGAAGGGTGATGGAATTGTCGCATATTGCTCAAGAATTCAGTAAGTTTTACAAGTCCTTAATTATTTTTTTCTAAGCTCGTCAATTATTACAATCTTGGAGAAGTAATTGCGAGACCATGCGCCTTTTGCTTCTCAGTTGCAAGCGTCAGCGAACATACGAGTTGCTCTAGTTCTGGCCAAGGGCAAATTTATTATATTTCTTCGACGGAGGAGTTTAGAGGTTGCAATGGAGCCGAATGGGCAGCTGTAGAGCTTTCGCGGAAGAAATCGTCTTTCTTAAAATTTGAAATGCAGGCTCACTGTGATGCTGCCGTGGGTACCGCTACTTATTCATCTGGACACATGGAAGATACCCATCTTGGTGCTGCGTTCTTGGTTCCCAGGGCTGGCATCTTAAAAAGCATAGCGATTAAGTATGTTGGCAGAAAATATGGCTCCTTGCAGGAAATCCCTGATGGGCTTGATACATAGGGAGGAATTGCAGTTAACAATGTTTTGCCTGTTGCTCATCCTGATCTTTAGGCGAGTTATTCTGATTCGCATACCAGTGTTGGTGACTTCAGCGTAAACGAGAGTGCAGAGGTAGAAGTATCTATAGGTGATGTTGTAGGATTAAGGATGGAGATGACTTGCACTGGATCCGGTAGTTTGCTGTCAGATAATTTTTTACTTACAGCAGAGTACAAATACTAAAAAATAGACGTGCGCTCTTATATACTTTCTTTCTGTCTCAGTATTCTCCCTACCCCCTCTAACTTGACCGGGGGGGGGCTTAATTATTCTTTAAAAATTCTTTCATCATTACTTCAACAGTCTCGCTGACTCCAATCTTGTTTTTGTCACACATCTTTTTAAACTTCTCATAGGTTTCATCACTTAGGTAAAGGGTATATTTCCCCTTGGCTTCTCTTTTCTTTTTTACTTCTTTAATAATTCTTGATGCTTTCATGGAGGCTCACTTTGTATTGAATTTTATAAAGTATTTATACCATACATTTTGTATTGTGTTATAATATTGCCATGGAGGTACACATGATTTCAAATCAAAAAGTGGCTCTGTACACAAGGACGTCTACGGACAAGCAGTTTAAAGGTTTAGAATCCCAGAAGAGATCACTCATTGATTATTGCCTAGGCAAGGCGATGGGCGAATATGAGCTCTATGAAGACTTTGGTGTGAGTGGTGCGCGAAGTTCGCGACCGGCGCTAGGTCGGCTCATGGGCGACATTAGGAAGGGCAAAGTAAAGACGGTGGTAGTTTATTCATTTAGTAGATTCGCACGATCTACAAGGCACCTTCTTGAGGCATTAGATGAGTTTAGGGTGCAAGGTGTTTCATTTGTTAGCGTTACCGAGAACCTGGATACAAATACAGCAGTTGGCACAGCATTTTTTACGATCATTGCAGCCATAGCCCAACTTGAGCGCGAGTTAATTAGCGAGAGAGTGAAGAATGGACTCAAAAATGCAAAGGCTAAGGGTGTGAAGCTTGGACGCAAAAAAGAGGTAAACAGAGAGCTGATTACTGAGCTTAGGAAACAAGGGTTATCTTATCGTAAAATATCTGAGCTTTCTGGAATATCCATTGCGACAATTTCACGTGAGTTAAATGCTGTTTCATAAACCAGCTGGTGAAACGTTTCATTAACAGTTGTTTTTGGAACATCAAATTGAATAAGCGTGAGCGTTGACTAGGAAACATATTTCCTAATTCTCTTTAGATGATTAATAAACCTTCTAAATGAGAGATCTGACTTCATTCCATTGCACGTTTTGCAGCAGGGTACGCAATTTTTTTTATTATAGCCTTTGTCATTATTCTTCCTGTCAATTCCATTTATTATAATTTCGCTTTTTCCTGCTCTTCTTTCTTGCGATGGTTTACTGTTACAATAGAAGCAATTCTGAAAAATTAAATATTCGAATTCCTCTCTTGATAGCTCAAAGGCGTACCCTCTCTCATTTGCGGACGTTTTGTATCGGTTAAATGTTCTAGTTATTGCTCTTTGTTCTTTTGGGTATAGGGGTTTACAGCCACAGTTTTTCTTCTCACCTCCGACGACTCTTTGGGCAAGGATCTCTAACTCTACTCCACAGTCACACCTACATATATAAGTTTTACGATTACCAGATAAGTACTTTAGCGGCTTACCAATCCCGATAATTTTTAATGAATTAAATTTTTTATTTATGTTTTTATCTTTCATTTAAATTGTCTAATATTTTTTTTACTTGCCGTAGAAATTCACCTCTATTTAAAGACGATTTCATTGAGTTGCATTTACCGCATGAGCTAACGACATTTCTTTTCTCATATCCTATTTTATTATTTATGCGATCTAGTCCGTTGTACTTTCTCGGAGGAGCATTTCTCCCAATCCAGCCTTTTGCAATCTGCGATGGAGGCTCTCCACAATAGGAACAATCCATTTTAGAAATTTTTAAAAAATATTTGAATTCTAAGTTGAAGCTGTATCCTCTGCTTTTTGCCTTAGACTTATAGTCACCATACAGCTTCAGCAAAGCTCCATCCTCGTTATAGTTTAGACAGCCACAGCTTTTTATATCTCCATATCTTGTGTGATGCGCAAGAATCTCTTTCTTTTTTCCGCATGAGCAAAGGCATTTTGCGTAATATTTTGAGTCTCGCTTGATACCGGTTTTTAATATTGTTAATTGATTAATTCTTTCACCTACTTTGAGCTTATTGCACTCACCGCAAGTTTTTGTTCCATCCCTTAGGCTCTTGGTGGTTAGAACTTTTTTATTTCCACAACTACACTTGCAAATCCATGCAGTTCTCCCGCCCTTATTCTTTGCTGGCGATAAAACATTTAATTCACCGAAGCTTTGTCCGTTAAGGTCTAGTTTTTTCATAATAACTATTTCGGCACTGAATAAACTAGATTATACATAAACAGTTTTAGTTTTTTATCCCACATTTATCCCACATGAAGACGTGAAAAATTATGAAAAACAATTAAATACTGTGAACTAAGAAAAAGGATAAGTAGCTGTACTTCCTCAATTTGTTAATAATTTTGATTGATTAAAAAAGTTATGGCGCAACCGGGAGGATTCGAACCTCCGACCGTCCGCTTAGAAGGCGGATGCTCTATCCAACTGAGCTACGGTTGCATCGGATTTCGGTAAGGGGCAATTTAGTCATCTTTAATAAGACTGTCAAGAATTTGGGTGTTTCAAATTGAGTATTCTAGGCCTATCATTAAAATATGATCGCAAAGCCTGAAATATATACAAAGTCACTCAAGTCACTGAAATTAGAGATATTAAAGCCTGGCCCTCTCGTTATGGTGGGAGGGAAAACCTCGACCGTTATTCCTTATTATCTAGAGCGCTTATTTGGTGAAGGCGTTCGCGTGATTAATCTCTCTCAAATGCCCAAAGAGCTTCAAATTCTGGAAAATGGCGATTTGATGATACGAGGTCCTGTTGATTGGCGAGAAGCACGTGTGTTCTGTGCTGAAAATGGCCGTGAGATTCTGACTGCTCCAACAGAGGATACCGCGCATATTCTTTCAGGGCTTGCCACGTCTGCAACAGGTGAGCGCTGTTTTGGGTTCGGTACTCTTCGCGAGCAAGTTAGATCGGTGAAGTATATAAATGCCGAGGGCGAAGAAAAAACTTTAGATGCGGCAAAAGAGTTTGTTGTGAACGCAGAGTCTGAGTCCATCATTTCCTCCTATCAAGATGATTATCGGCAGTATGAAAATTTTAAAAATGCTCCTTTCCCGCGATTTGAGAAAGAAACGGACCTGATGATTGGAACTGAGGGGCAGCTTGGCGTTATTACGGAAGCGGTGATTGCAACAAAAAAGAAAGTACCAACTTCGTTCTTTTTTATTCTCGTTTCTCGATGGGAGAAAGATTTTGGTGCCCATGATGAAATATTTAAGGCCGTTCAACAGTTTAGAGAGGATATTTATTGTTGTGAGTTGATTGATTCAAACTCTTTATCCGTTTTGCCTCCTGACGAAAATCCTGGAAATGGGGAGCAGGACTTAATATTTATTGAGTTTGAAACGGAGAATGCGGAAAAAATTTTTGAGAACTTCATATCTAAGTTGAAATTAATAAATTTAGATAATGTCTATGAAATTGGGGCGACAAAATGTCATGAGCTTCGAATGAAAGTTCCTAGGCTTACTTTTGAGCAAAATTCTCAAATGGGGGTGGTGAAAAAAGGAACTGACGTTCAAACCTCACCTGATAAATTTGTTAACCTTATTGAAATTTATCGTGAAATGGCCTCACTTGGTGTGGATTACAATTTATTTGGGCATTTTGGAGACGCTCATTTACATTTTAACTTTCTGCCAACGGCAAATGATGTTAAGAAATGTGATGAGGCTTTAGGTGAACTTTATCAACAAGTTTTTAATCTTGGCGGTTCTCCATTTGCAGAACATGGGATTGGCTTGATAAAGCAAAAGTTTATTAAAAACTTTTATGGAAGTAATCAGTTGGAACTTTTTTATAATTTAAAATCGATTTACGATCCGGAAAATAAATTTTTTCCTACGGGGTTTATGTCAGTCAATAAGGATAATCACTAATGGAAGGTCGAGTCTACCGTTCTGCACAGCGAATGTTTTATTGTAAATTGAAAGGTGAGTCTGATCTTGTGATGGCAACGGCCAAGGGAAACTTACTCAAAGGCAGTGACTCTGTGGTTGTTGGTGATATCGTCGAAATAAAAGAAGAGGACGGCCAGCATTACATCGTTGAAGTAATGGAGAGAAAGTCTGAGATCTGGCGTCAAATTAAACGAGAGAATAAAAAAAAGGTCACTGCTTCTAATATTGATTTACTTGTCATTGTTTCCTCTGCGGCAAAGCCCAAGTATAAAAGAGGTTTGGTGGATCGATTTTTAATGAGGTCTGCTCAGTGGGAAATTCCGGCAATTCACGTTTTCAATAAAATGGACGGTTATAAAGAAAAAGATTTCGATTTAGCTTTTGAGGCAAAGCGCCTCGAGATGCCAAAAGTCGATAGTTTTGAAGTATCGGCCAAGGAAGGAGAAGAGTATTCTCCGCAGGTCTTAAAGAAAGGTATTAAGGATTTAAGAGAGCAGCTATCTGGAAAAACGGCGATCTTTTTAGGGCAGTCCGGAGTAGGAAAAAGCAGCTTGATCAACCGATTAAGTGGTGGTGAATTTGAGTTAAAAACGAAGGAAATTGGACGAGCAGGGAAGGGAACTCATACCACAACATGGTCTGAAATTTTAGATTTTGAAGACTTTACCTTAATCGATTCTCCTGGAATTCGAAGCTTTTCTCTTGATGATGTCTACTCTGAAGATCTTGAGTTCTTGTTTCCCGATCTTTTAGATCTTTTTCTGACCTGTCAGTTTCGAAATTGTGATCACGGCCCTGAGGCAAAAGGCTGTTTTTATAATGGTCTTACTGATCCTGAGCAAATTAAAATTATTGACTCAAGATTAGAATCCTATTACAAGCTCAGGGATGAGGTTTCTGAAATACCTGACTGGAAAAAAAAGCCCCATTAAAAATTATTTAGCCTACTGGTAAATTATTACTCCAAGATGTCCGAATAAGAGTCATCTAAAAAGTTCCAATGGAGTATAAGATGGCCGACGACAATAACATTCTTAGTTTTAGTGAAAAGCGTGAAGAAAACATTGAGCGCAAACGAAGAAATTTTGAGCGTATTCTTTTTAATAATTTTCTTGGTGCATACTCTGTCATTGATCAAGCAGGCGTCGTTTTTCCGATTGAGATGCTTGATATCAGTCAAGATGGAATGAGTTTTAGGGTTCCGAGAGGAGCAATTGGAAGTAGTTTCAAAAAAGAAGATGAACTAACACTTCGGATGTATTTTACCAAAAATACGTTCATACCAGTGGTAACTAATATTAAATGGATGAAAGACACCAAGGGTGATGATGGAGAGTTTTATCTCGAATATGGGGTAAAGTTCGACAAATCTGTTCCTACCTTTGAGGCGCTGCGGCCCTTTATTGATTTTCTTTATAAGTTTGCGGAGCTCTCAACTGAGGATAAAGGAAAATCGAAGGTTTACTATCTTTAGGCGTCTAGCGTTATAATAGCTAACTTCAATTTAAAATTTCTTTAAACACCTTAATCTCCATGATATGCATTGCGCATCATTTAGGAGATAACCAACATGAAAATTGCCGTTATTGGAGAAGGGCCGAACGCTCTTGAAACGACTTTATTTTTTATGGCGCAAGAATGCTCGGTGACGTTGTTTGGAGGAAATCTTCCAAAGGAAACCTACTTTAATCGTTACGCTGGTATTGATGAGGATTTAGAAACCTCTATCGATGGACGCAAACTTCTTAACCTTGATGATGAACTACTTTGTGTAGAGGGTTATAAGAAGAATTATTTTATTCCTTTATGGGATAACTTAGTCGCTCTTGGAGTTCTTCGGGAGTGCCAAGTAAATCGCATCACCAAGGCGCATCTTAGTGCAACTCAAAAGCTTGAAGGGAAGTCTCGTCTTTCTGATTTATTTCGAGTGAGCTTTGAGATGAATGCGGAGAAAATGATTCAGGAGCAGCAGAAGTTAAACGAAATGGCGTTCAATAATATTTCCCCAAGCTCTCTTGCTTCATTAAAACGATCGATAGAGATGGCGGAAGATTACGATCTCGTTATTTTGGCGAAGGAAGTATTTTCGAATCATTGTCCTATTGGAATTGGCGCCAATCCATGCCTCAATGAAAATGTTTTTAGTGAAATGCCTTTTTTCTATGAGTCCGGTTTTAAAGAACTGGATCCATCTGTAAAATCAGTTGCTTTGTTTGGAAATCAATCAGGCTTATCAAAGTCGTTAATGAATCTTAATGACTGGCTTAATAAATCAGGAACTCATCGAGTATTTATTGTTCATTCTGATAAAAATATTTCGGATCATCTAGGCAAAACATCATCAAATAAAATAAATGATCATATTACAAAGACTTTACACGAGTTAAAAGACTTTTTTCATCACGAAGAGATTCGACTAGAAGAAGAGTTAAAAAAATGGAATGAGCTTGAGGATTATGAACGAGTAAAATTTTCTAGACCTCAAATGCGGGAGCCTCAAATTATTTTTTTGACGGGAATGAATGCCATCAGTATTGATCAACTAGATGAATCGGCTCAATTTTTTATCACTCTTGAGCCAACGAAATCGCCCGAACAATTTGAAGAATTTATGGGGGTGAAGACCATTGGTGCCGATGCCGTTATTAATGCGTCTAGCGGACTAGTTCAAAGTAACTTAGTAAGAGGGCTAAATGTATCACTCCAGGAAGTTCAAGATGGAGAGATTCTTTTTTCTGAAGAGCCAGGTTTTTTTCAATTGGCGTCAGATGATGTATACGTAACAAAACGAAATATTTCAGAAAAATTAGAAATAATTTTTAGCGAAATAAAAAAATATTTTTCAAAACAAGGAGATTAAAGTGTTTGGATCTAAGTATAAAAAATCAGCCCACAAAGAAGATTTAGAAAGAGTTTATGCTAACTTTGAAACAACTCTAGGGAACTTTAAAGTTGAGCTGTACGCAAAAGAATGCCCTGAAACGGTTTGGAATTTTGTTAACCTCGCAGAGGGGAGACAGGAAACGGTTAAAGAAGGGCCTTATTATGATGGGCTTGTTTTTCACCGTGTGATTGGTGGTTTTGTTATTCAAGGTGGATGTCCTGAAGGTAGTGGACGTGGAGGCCCTGGATATCGATTTGAAGATGAATGTCTTCCTGAACTAAGACATGATTCTGCGGGTATTTTATCAATGGCGAACGCAGGCCCGGGAACAAATGGTTCTCAGTTTTTTGTCACTCTTGCTCCAACTCCTCACCTTGACGGCCGTCATACTGTATTTGGTAAGGTCATTGAGGGAATAGACGTTATTGATAAAATTGGAACAACAGCAACGGCAATGATGGATAGACCAGTTGAAGATATGGTGATGAAAAAAGTAACAATCGAGCGATAGTATAATTACGGGAGGAGGGTGATCTTTTCAATCATCAATTGAATATACTCTCTTCCCTTCCACCTATTAATTCCTAGAGTAAAATAAATTGTTAATTCATTTGACCCTTGATCTTGCTGCGAAAAAATATCTTCAGGGTGCAATTTCCCATGAGCACCAATGTAATTAAAACTCAATCCTTTTAGTTTTATCTTTGGGTTTTTAATACCCGTAAAATTCCACCTGACATGAATGTCTTTCATTAAGTCATAGGACTCAAGTTTAACCCCAGACATTTTAAAAACAGGTTTTTCATTGCCCATACCAAATGGTTCAAGCATTTCTAATGTTTTGACAAGAGTTGGAGTTACTTCTTCAGGAGTGATGGTTAAATCAACGGAGTCTTGTTTGGTTCGAAGAATTTCAGGAATTTCTTCAAGGTATTTTATTGCACCTTCTTTTAGTTGCTCGAGGTTTTTCTTTGGCATGGATAGTCCTGCTGCTGCCTTATGTCCCCCAAACTTAATAAAAAGCTCACTTGATTCTTGAAGAAGATTAAAAATATTAAGATCAGACACAACTAATGCTGAGTCTACTGCTAACGACACTTATAATATTAATAGTTTTAACTCAGACGGTTTTACCCTTGGAACCAGTTGGTTTAATACAAACTCAACAGGCACAGATTACGCCTCTTGGACATTCCGC
>JAURQB010000148.1 GCA_030836365.1 Bdellovibrionota bacterium
ATGGTGTTATTGGTGACTTTAACCGACTCGCAGAAACTAATAGTGGATGATAACCATATCTTCCGCTATGAAGAATTTGCATACAAATTTTTCCACCACCGCGATGAACGGCCGAAGTTATAGGCGCATGATGTTTCACCTGCCACGAATGACTAAGTTGACAAGAAAATGGGGCCACTCTTCCGGCAATGTTTGGACTAATACCACCTGTAACAATTAGCCCCACTCCCCCTCTCGCACGCGCTTCATAATAAGCCGCGAGTCTTTTCGTTCCGTTTTTAGCTTCCTCTAATCCCGTGTGCATGGAACCCATTAGAGATCTATTTTTTAACGTTGTAAAACCAAGGTTCAAGGGTGCAAAAAGTTCAGGGTAATGCATTAAGAGTTCCTTAAGAGAGTTTGGGTTGTATCATTCCATTGGCCACACTACTTAAGGCATTTACTACTTGTGACTGATGCTTTGCCACAAAAGGCGTAAATAATTGCTTGGAGAGAAGAAGTATTTTTTCTACTTCCTGAGACAATTGGCCGTTGTTATCGAGTGTTAAAATATTTTTTGTCCTGCTGACAATTTCTCGATCAAAAAACTGATCGATATTAAATGCCTCACATTGATTGAATAGTTTTTGAGCTTGAAGTAAATATTCATTTTCTGAAAACAGACTTGATATATTTTTAATAACACCATTTACTTTTTCTTCGATGGATAAATTAAGCAGTCCCCTGATTTCTTCATCAAATTTTTTAATTGAAGAATTTAGTTCTAACTCCAAAAGCATTTCCAGAATTTTTTCTTTTGACTGAAAATATTGATAAATACTCCCGACACTGACTCCAGACTTCTTCGCAATAGTATTGGTACTAAATTTTAAAGGCCCATCTTGCTTTAAAATTGATCTTGAAGCGGAAAGAATACTATCAACAGTATTTTTAGCGCGCACTTGAGAGGGTTGTTTTCTTTTGATATTCACCACATTATTCTATCTTCATGAGTTGTTTCGATCAAATTTTTCAGGAAGAATTTTCCTTCGTTTTAAAACCTGAATAGTTACTCATATTATATTCTTATGACAAAAGAAGTTACCCAAAAACTTGACCAAATAAGTTTACTAGACCGTGCTTATCGAGCGGCCACGAACAATGAGTTCTTTTTCAATCAAGGTTGTGGAGATTATGAATACCTCGAAGAGTTAATAAGTATTTATAACGCAATTCCTATCCCAAAAAATATCGATATTAAGTGGCAAGAAAGTAGAACCCTACTGGGTTTGGAGATGACAAGTGGAACCTTTGTTTCCAGTGCGAATAAGTTTCTACCCAGTGAGTCAAAAATCGCCTATGTCAGAAAAATCATGCCCGTTAATGCAAGTAAAGACACTCCAATTGTCATTCATTTTCCAGGAACGGGTGATGAAGGGTTTAAACGCCGAGAATTTTTTTTGGCCGTTCCGCTCGCGAAAAAAGGAATTGGCTCTATTATTCTCGAAGCCCCTTTCTATGGAGAGCGACGCCCCCATCAACAAAATGGTATGTACATAAGAGAAGCTAGTGATCTTTTTAAAATGGTTCACTGCATGTTTGAAGAGGGCCGCTCTCTACTAGATTATCTTGATCAGCAAGGGTTCAAAAAAGTTGTGACAACAGGTTTTTCCATGGGAGGAGTTCTTTCCGTCATGACAAGCTTTAATCATCACCTTGTTAGTGGAACTGTCCCTTGCGTAACTCCTCACTCCCCTCACCCAGTTTTTTTAGAGCAAACGCTAAAAGACGCTATTAATTGGGATGCGATGTGGAAAACACTACCTACTGAATTTAAAACACCACAAGATTACCTCGCAAAATATTTTGATCTCTCTGATATGCGCACGTTTCCTAGGTTTAGAATTCCCAGCGAAGTAGAAGTCATCGCGGCCACCCATGATGCTTACGTTCCTCGCTTGTCAGGAGAAATTTTGGCCAGAGAATTAAATGCTAACGATGTTACATGGGTAGATGGCGGTCACGTTAGTGCCCTTGTACTTTACTCAAATGTCGTCAGGCAAAAGATTCAACAAGTATGCGAGCGAATTTAAATTCTCAATTTTTGTTGATGAGTTTTCCTCCCTCCAAAACAATAACTGCTTGGATAACAAGAAGAACGGCGGCGATAATCATTAAAAAATAATTATTTGCTTGATAAAAGCTATAAGTATTCATGCCAAGAGCGATAAATGTTAGACAAATCACGAGGACCGCAGGAATGAGAAAAACCATTGAGTTTTTTTTATTTTTTTTCAAATAAACACTCAAAACGATCAAAGACAAACCAGCAAGCATTTGGTTAGTTGCACCAAATAAAGGCCAAAGTTTAAGCCCTCCTTTTCCACCATCTCCACTCATCATCAGAAAATAAGCTGATCCCACGGCCAGTGCACTTGCAATGAATCTATTTTCAAGTGGCTTCACTTTGGTGGCCTCACCAATTTCTCCGATAATGTATCGTTGAATTCGGGTGGCCGTATCTAAGCTTGTTGCTGCAAAGCTGATAATTAAAACGGCAATCACCGTTTCACTAATTTCTTTTGAAATATTTAATCCTTGTAAAAAACCACCCGCGCCTAAAACAAAGGCATTAATTTTTGCGCTTAACCCATTCGCCGCACTCCAGGATGAATAATGATCGTGCCATGCTCCCGGAGAATCGAAACCTGTCGCCACGGCCATTGTCGCCAGCAAAGCCAGCAGCCCTTCCCCTAACATACTTCCATACCCGACAGGTTTCGCATCTTGCCACTGATCGACTTGTTTACTCGTTGTTCCCCCACTGACAAGGCCATGAAAACCACTAATGGCACCACACGCGATAGTAATAAATAAAAAGGGAAACCATGGAGGTGCACCAGTGGGACTAGGATTGATGGCCGGGGCGACAACTTCTGGAGCGACAACAAATACACCGACACACATTAACGTCAAACCTAAAAATAATTGGTGGCAATTAATATAGTCGCGCGGCTGCAATAATAACCAAACAGGTAAAATCGACGCAATAAAACTATAGATCAATAAAAAAACGATCCAGGTCATCAATTCATTCTCGGCCCCGACTAAAGATTTAAGAGAGACAGGATAAATTGTCCCCAGATAGATCATGAGAAAAAGCATTGCCTGAGCAGCAATACTTGGAAGGGTTAATGAGATTCCTTTTTTGTTGATAAACAAACCAAAAATAAGAGCAATAATAATTTCAAAATTCACAGGAATCACAGAGCTTGGAAAGCTGATAAAAAGATTTGCAATCACGAGAGCAAAAACAGCAATCACCATCCAGACAAGAAAGAAAATGATCGATAGAAAAAGTATTTTTATTTTTTTACCGAGAATTTGCTCCGCCACCTCAGCAATACTTTTTCCACGGTGGCGCATACTAACGGCCAGAACACCAAAATCATGAGCGGCCCCCATAAAAATGACACCAAAAACAATCCATAAAACTGCAGGCATCCAACCCCAAATAACAGCAACCGCCGGCCCAACAATTGGAGCCGCTCCAGCGATACTACTAAAATGGTGGCCAATTAAAACACCTTTTGGCGCTGGAGAGAAATCCACATCATCGCGAAACTCATTCGCCGGAGTGGG
>JAURQB010000149.1 GCA_030836365.1 Bdellovibrionota bacterium
AATAATTATTTTTATCAAATAAATTTATGGAGTTACTAGATGAAAAAAGTACTTATTGGAATGAGTGTATTGTGTCTAAGTGCGGGAGCGTTCGCATCACGTGCAAGAATGGCGGCTTTAAGTCAAGGGACAGATTTAACGACAAGAACAGGAAAAGGTTCTCTTTACTTGGATGACAATAGAAATATATGGCGAAGTGCTGCAGCATTGAACGATCTTGGAAGTCATGTGACTGTTGAGTTTGGTCAAGATGCAGTTAGTGGTGCTGGAGGTACTGTAGAAGGTGGTTTTTTCCAATCTATGGACTTTGGAACTATAGGTATGCAGCTTAATAATCAAAATTATGGAAATGTTGCTTCTAATGTAGCTGATCCAGGAAGACTGGATGTTTTCTTTGCAAGAAATCATTACGGCGTTCGAGTTGGATATGAAAAAATCGATATTGATTCAGTAGATACTGAAGGTTCTGGATTTGATTTTGGTGTTGGTTTTGATCGTGGTGAATTAAGTGCATGGCTTAACTACGTGCCTTCAATTACAAATACTGTTGGTGGCGCTGATACTGAAGCTGATGCAGCAATGAATTTAGGACTTACATATGAGATGTCTAGTTATGATCTTTTTGCTGAGTATGACCAAGCGGATGATGATAACTCATCGATCACCTTAGGTGCTGCGAGAGTAAATGAGATTGATGGTGGTTTTCATTTTCAAGAGTTAAGTCTTAATCAAACAAAAGCTGGAGATGATAGTGATATGGATTTAAGCGTTGCTTTTGGTATCGAGCATAAAGCGGCTTCATGGTTAACTTGGAGATTTTCTCTAAGACAATCACTTCTTCAAACTGGTGACTCAGAAACTTCTACAAGAGACACACAACTTGGTGCTGGTGTTAGTTTAACAATGGGTGAAATGATTGTTGATGGTACGGTTACAAACCAATCAACAGGACAGCTTGGTACAGACAATTTCATGAGTAATGTATCAATGACGTATATGTTCTAAAAGTATTTTAAAAAGATTTTTAGCTTTGAGGGAGAGCGGATGCTCTCCCTTTTTTTGTGTGACTTTATTGGGAAAAGTTGATTTGGCGGAGAGCTTCATAAGCGGCGGCGCAAGCCGTGTTGGAGAGGTTGAGTGACCGAATGTGCTCGGAGTACATCGGAAGCGTCACGAAGCATTCGGGAAAACGCTCGAAGAGCTCCTCAGGAAGGCCAGAGGTTTCGCTGCCAAAAATTAGATAGCATTCGCGAGCGAATTTTTGTTCATAGTAAGGTGTTTTTGAGAATCGGCTAAAAAAATGCATGGACTCGTTTGCGGGTTTTTCATTTTCATAAAAGTCTTCAAACGAATCATACTCAACTAGGTCAATGTGTTTCCAGTAATCAAGTCCCGCGCGGCGAAGGGCCTTTTCTGTGATCTCAAACCCATAAGGCTTAATCAAAATCAAGCGCGCACCCAGCGCCACACAAGTACGTCCGATACTCCCGGTATTACCGGGAATATCTGGACGATGTAAAACAATATTTAAAAGTGGGTTATGCATTTCTTAGGTAGTCAACCAACGTTCTGATCACAAGACCAGAAGCACCTTTTTTGGGGCAATACGGAAGGTGTCCTTGAGAGTCACCAATTCCCGCGATATCTAAGTGCGCCCAAGAAATATCGTCTTTGATGAAGTTCTCAAGAAACGCAGCGGCCTTCGCTGTTCCACCAAAACGTGAACCACCGATATTTTTAAGATCCGCGATATTTGATTTCATGTCTTCATGAAACTCAGGAATGATTGGCAATTGCCACATGTATTCATCCGTCTTTTTTGCTGACTTAAGTAGTGAGCCAATTAGCTTGTCATCATTTCCAAGTACCGCCGCTGTTTCGCTACCAACAGCAACAAGACACGCGCCAGTTAAAGTTGCCGCATCGATAATCGCGTCAGGCTTTAGATCACATGTATAATCAAGACAATCGGCAAGAACAAGTCTTCCTTCCGCATCAGTGTTTAGGATTTCAACAGTTTTTCCACTTCTGCCCGTCACAATACTATCTGGCATTGTTGCATGCTCGTTAACTGCGTTATCAGTCATACCAAGTACACATGTTACTTTAACTGGAAGCTCAAGTAGTGCTGCTGCTCTAAATGCAGCATACATTGTGGATGAGCCGGCCATGTCAAATTTCATGTTAACCATTGAGCCACCAGGCTTTAAAGAGTATCCACCTGTATCAAAAGTAAGGCCCTTTCCAACAAGAGCGATGTGCTTTGTTTTCTTTGTTACTTTCTTTGGTGTGTATGTCAGGTGAACCATTTGAGGATCAAATGCTGAACCCGCATTTACTGAAAGAAATAGACCTGCGCCCATTTTTTGAAGTTCTTTTTTTCCGTGCGCTTTAAATGTCACGCCTTTAATTTTTGCGACATCTTTTTTAACTGCTTTGGAATAACTTTCAGAGTGAAGATCATTTGGTGGAGAGTTCACAAAATCTCTCGCTACAGCAATGGACTCTGTTACGATTAGTGTCTGATCAACAACTGCTTGAAGTTTCTTAAGAGCTGCGCCTTTTTCTTTTGTATCAAGGCTAACTTTTTTTAGCGTCGCTTTTGATTTGTTCGAAAGATACTTATCAAATTTGTAAGCAGCGAGCTCCATACCTTCAACAATTGCATTAACTGTTGCATCTGCGCCACCAGTTTTAAGCGCATCGATGTTTAGTGTCAGAGATGTTGCCTTTGATTGGTAAGCAGTTGTTAGCTTCGCCATTTCGCGTCTGAGCGTTTCCGCTTTAAATGATTTTTTGTCGCCAAGGCCTAATGCAAGAAGGTTATGTCCTTCGATTGAGTTAAATAAAACAGTCTCACCAGCGCTTGCTTTGAAACCTTTTGTTAGCTTCAGTTCGCCAAAAAATGCCTTAAGCTCTTTGGTCCAAACAGAAGTAAATTTAAGATCATCATCAGACTTGAAAACAGGTAGGATAACCAAGTCACTTTCAGTGAAGTCAGTTGTCGTGTTTAATTGGAATTTCATTGATTCTCCTTTTTGATGAAATGAACGCTTTTATTCGTCAGATTTGGGGGGTAAACTAGCACTAGAGGATGAATCTGGCCACGCGGGCCTGTGCGAAATAATGCACATTAGTGCGAAGTGATACCATAATGATGCTGAAAATTCTTCACCGATACCTTGCCGGAAACTTTATTGTGCCTTTTGTGGGCTCTCTCGGGTTCTTTATTCTGTTTTTGCTTACCTTTCAGTTGTTTCGTGTAATGCGTTTTGCTGTGCAGAAAAATGTTGAGTGGATGGCAATTTTTGAGCTCATGGGCCATATTTGCATCTCCTTTTTGCCCATTTCTCTTCCACTGGCCGGTCTTTTTGCCATGATTTATGCCATGGGAAGACTCAGCGATGATGCAGAAATTGTAGCAATGCGCTCCTTCGGGCTTTCCAAATATAAGCTTTTTTTTCCTTTTTTATGTCTGGCCATCGGTGTGGCGATTGTCACTTACGCACTTGGGTCTCGTGTCATTCCTCACTCCCAAGATCGGTTTAAAAATCAAATGGTGCGGATGTCTTCAAAAGGCGCCTTATCAGAAATTAAGGCGGGTGAGTTTTTTACCGAAATTCCCTCCATCACACTGTTTGCAGAAAGAGTGAAAAATGATGGAGAGTTATTAGAAGAAGTATTTATTTATGACAAAAATAAAACTCAAACTCGCGTGATTGCGGCCGAAAAAGCAGACTTTATTATTGAAAATAAAGATGACCCCAACAAGGCCATCAATCTTAAGTTTAAATTTTATAATGGGAATTTATTTCAATATAAAAATGATGAAGTGAACTATCAAAAAGTAAACTTTGAAATCTATGATATGCCCATCAGTGGCCAGAGTTTTGAAGTTGGCAGTGTTTCTAAAGACAGTATGCTAAGCTCAAGCGCTCTTTCGAAAAAAATTAGTTACCTGGAGAAAAAAGTTGCTGCTAAAGGTAGTAAGCGAGGTGATCGCGTCTCTTTGGCGAAGTCTAAAATTGAGTTTTTAAATCGATATAATACACCTATTCAATTTATTATTTTTGTTTTGGTTGGCTTTAGTTTGGGAATCAAAAAAATGAGAGGAAATAAAAGTAACGCATCTTACTTTGGCATCTTGTTTTTGATTGGACACTACTTTTTATTTCTCGGTGGCATTGGAGCGGCAAAAAAATTAAGTCTCCCCGTTGAAGCGGCGATCTTTGGGCCAACATTTATTAGCTTTCTTTTTGGGATTTTTTTATTAAAACGAATGGACTGGGCTTCATAGTAACTATAGTGCCCGGGCTTCATAGTAACTATAGTGCCCGGGCTTTCTAATTTATTCCGCTTTCCCGGATGAAACGTATTCACCTTTGCTATTTTGATAAAACAACGGCAGTTGGTATTTACTGGCAACGCTTTGAGGGAAGACGAGGCTTTTAATTCCGGTCTTCGATTTGATATCTACTTCTTTTTGATTGTGAATCAGTCGAATTGAATTTGAATTACCAATGACAAGTCTTACCTCATTACCAGAGATCACGAGCACTTTGCCTTCTTTTAAAATAAGTTGCTTAATTTCTTCATCGTCTTTTTGGTAGGCCAGCCAGGTTTTGTCATCATTAGCCGAAATAATAATTTTCTCGGAGACTCCGTTATTTGGCGGGAGAATATTCTCAGGGACAAATTCTTTGATGTCATTAAGACTTGTTGAAAGGTAGCTCAAGTATCCTGCAGGAATTTTTTTAAAGCTAATTTCTGTTGGTAATTGATCACCTTCTTCACCTGTTTCTTTTTTCACCTCTGGTTGAGCGGTCTTTTTCTCTGGAGTTGGTTCACTCTTTTTTTCTTCGACAACCTCAGTCGTTTTTTGTTTTAGTTCTGATGACTCTTGAGATAGTTCAATATTAGAGGGGCTCCCAACAAGGGGAGTATTTGAGCTAATTTTTTCTGTCGTGATCTCAGGGTTAATCACTTCCACCTTTGGAGAAAAGAAAAATTTCTTAATGGCATAACCAAGCACAAGAAGAAAAAAGATGGACATGACTATTTTGATTATTGAATTCGGATTAACTTGAGTTCCTTGATGATTTTCAAATCGACCTTTCACGTCAGTTGTCGGTGCGTCTTGCTGAAAAACATTTTCAAGTAAATCTAAAGCCTGGTTTGGGGCAGTTTTAAAATATTGAGTATAAGTTTTTATAAAACCTGTGAGATAAATTTTTCTCGGTAGATCGGAAAAATTTTCAATCTCTAAATTAACTAATACGGACTCATTTATTTTTGTGTCGATCGATAATTGCTTAAGAGTCACATCGTTTTGTTCTCTTAAATTTTTTAAATAACTGCCGAGTCTTAATTCCTTAGGCGCTTGGTTTTCAATCTCGCTTATCGCAGGGTTTTCGGACACCGATTGATTATCTTGAGACTCCTCAAATTTAGAGTTATCTGCCGTATCGATATTTGTAGTTTCTTGTTTTTCAGACATGGCGATATTTTTACCACATCTCGTCACAAAATCACAATTGTTCGGCAGCGTTTTTCTTTAATCTATCCAAAGTAATTTGAATTTGCTCCCGAAGCTCTGGGTTGCTTTTCATAATTTGTTCTAAAGAAGATTTTGCTTTTGGAGAATAGCCGGAGTTTTCGAAGTTGCTTAGAATCTCAGAGAGCTTTCCAACAGCTTTTTGCGGCGCTGCTAAGCGTTGATAAATCATCGCTTGGTAGTAAAGTGGAGCTGGGTCTTTATAGCAAAGTCCTTTTGACGCATTTTTAAAATGTTTAATCGCCGAGGATAGTTTGTCTTGGGCCAGGCTAACTTGTCCTAGTTTGTAGTGTGCGGGGCAAAAATCCTCTCTTTCTGCAACAGACTCGTTAAGCAGGGCGATTAACTCATTTGTTTTTCCCTCGGCTTCGGAAATAAGTGCGAGGTTATAGTAAGTTCTGTACTGATGCGAATAAATTAGATCTTCTTTTACTTTTTGATACTGAATTTTGGCTTCTTTGTAATTTTTTTCTCTAAATAATATGCTGGCCAGATTATTTCTGGCGTTAGAGTTTTGTGGGTCGAGTTCAATGGCCCGAGTGAGGTGATCTTTGGCCTTTAACCAGCGCTTTTTGAAAAAGTAAGCCATTCCAAGATTATTTTGAATTTCGGAGTCCTTGGGGCTTAACTTTTGTGCTTCAAGTAAATACTCAAGTGCTTTGGAATATTCTTTTTTGACAAGCATCTCTGTTCCTTGTCCATAATACAGATCTGTTTTTTTATCGCGCGTTGTTTTTTGATTTGAATTTAAACTAGAGCAAGAAATTAGAAAAATACATGTACTGATAAATAATAAATGTTTTAAGGCCATAATTACTCTCTTTGTTATCAAATGTTGCCAAATTAAATTCATTGATTAATTCTACGCCGGTTGAAAAAAATTATCAAAAAGAGAACCATAAAAAAGCCTGTCTTTTAAGGCAAATTCGTCCCGTACAAGATAAATATCTGGCGAGGGTTAAAATTGACATGATGGCCACATTATTTTTGCGAATTCCATTTATTCTAGAGCTGCTGATTAGTGGTTTTTATATTGTTATGTTTTCGCTGCGGTTCCTAGGTAAATACCCGTTTGATATTATTGAAAAATATGCAGACGCACTATTATCTATCACTAGCTACGTGATTCCTTTTATCATCTTTATCTCAATTTTAACGAACTATATATATAGCGTTGATTTGGAGGAGTTTTTTCGAAAATATATTTTTTCGATTATTGTCCTTATTCCAATGCTTTTTACGATTAATGATCCTCAATTTGTTTTTTGGCTCTCATCAGCGCATCTTCTCTCAAGTATATTAAGTTTGTATGACAATGATGATGGTGGTTTTCGCGATTATAGCTCGGCTAAAGGGACGTCCTATAACCTATTTCAGATTTTAAAAATGAGTCCTGCTCAGTTAGTTCTAGCGTCATTTATTCTTGTCATCGTATTTGGAACTTTTGGATTAATGTTGCCTTTTGCGACTAAGGCTGCGGGTTCGTTGTCTTTTTGGGATGCGCTCTTTATTGCCACTTCGGCAACATGTGTGACCGGCTTATCTCCAGTTAATATAGGAGCTGAATTTGGAATGTTTGGGCAAATTCTCATCCTGTTTCTTATTCAGATTGGTGGCCTCGGTATTATGACCCTTTCCTCATCGATGGCCATTTTGTTAGGCAAATCTATGGGAATGAAGGATCGCGTAGTTTTGCAGGATTTACTCGACGTCAATTCGATGGAAGATCTAGTTGCCATGGTGACGGATATTGTTCGCTACACTTTAGTTATTGAGTTATGGGGCGCGGTTATTTTAACTTTTGCTTTTACCTATGATGGATTTGAATTTACCCAAGCACTTTACTATGGCATTTTCCACAGTATCTCCGCTTTTTGTAATGCGGGATTTGCACTATTTGATAATTCTCTTGAGTCCTATGCCTTAAATCCTCTGGTTCATGGAACAATCAGCTTGTTGATTATTCTTGGAGGATTGGGTTTTATTGTTTTAAAGGAAGTGAGAACAATTTTGCTTAAACCAAAAAGTTTCGCGCGCTTTACTCTGCATACCAAAATTGTTTTTGTAATGTCTGCGGGCTTAACCATTGTGGGGGCTTTATTTATTTTCTTTGGTGAATTTCTAGGTGCATTGGATGGTTATACTTTATTTGAAAAAATTCAGATTTCTTTATTTCAAAGTGTGACGCTTAGGACTGCTGGCTTTAACACAATTCCTTTAACCAATTTTAACTCTTTCACAATTTACGGGATTTCTCTCATGATGTTTATTGGGGCAAGTCCAGGCTCTACTGGTGGCGGGATAAAAACGACGACGTTGGCGATTTTACTCCAGTCCATTCGCTCAACAATTAGAGGTATAAAAGAAATTGATTTATACGATCGCTCGATTCACGCATCCACAGTTGTTCGCGAGACGGCGTTGAAATTTATTTCGATCATCATTACTAGTGGCTTTATTTTGTTAATGATGAAAATAGAGCCAGATCAGTCATTTCTTTCAATTTTCTTTGAGGTGATTTCAGCCAGTGGAACAGTTGGACTTTCTCTGGGCTTAACACCATTTTTATCTGTCGCTGGAAAAGTGGCGATTAGTTTTGTCATGTTTATCGGAAGGGTTGGACCGATCACGCTCCTTCTGGCCATTGCACAACAAAAACAAGTTAGAGGAAAATTTGACTATCCTGTAGGAAGGATCATGATCGGGTAAGATAGGGAAATGAGGATTAAGATATGATTGTTGCCGTTATTGGGCTTGGAACATTTGGATCAAAAACAGCAATCTCGCTTTTTGAAAAAGGGGCGGAAGTCATTGCCATTGATATAAATGAGAAACTAGTTGATCAAATTAAAGATCGGGTTACACATGCCGTTGCCTTAAACGTAACCGAGGAGCGCTCACTGCGCTCTGTGAATATTTCAGATGTTGATTCTGCCATTGTTGCAATCGGAGATAATATTGAAACTTCAATTATGGCCGTTGCGATGCTCAGAAAGCTTGGGGTTGGGCGAGTTGTTGCCAGGGCCACATCAAAACTTCATGAGCATGTACTTCGAGAGATTGGGGCCAGTGAAATTATCAAAGTCGAAGAAGAAATGGGTGAGATTATTGCGTCAAAAATTATTGCTCCTCACGTACTTCAGCGTTACAACTTTGCGGCGGGATATTCATTAGTTGAAATTAAGCTAGGTAAGCGTTTCGAAGGACGTACTCTGGTTGAGAGTAAAATCAGACAAAACTACTCGCTTAATATTGTTGCCTTACAAAAAAGAGTTCCTTACATTACTGAAGACGGAAAGAGTGCATATAAAATTTCTATCAATGATACGCCGATGCCAATGGATATTATTGATGAAAATGATATTGTGGTGCTTGTTGGTAGTGAGAAAAATTTTAATCGATTATTTAATGATCTTGAGGAGAAATAATTGAGTTTTGGGTTAAGAGGTTAAATTGAATTTATCTCTACGAAATAGAGTTGCTTTTAGTTTCATCATTGCAAATGTTGTCGTACTTCTTATTACTTTTACTGTTTTTCAATTCCTTAATACGCTTAATACTGAGGTTGAAAAAAAGGCGACTGATCAAAACCGAATTTCTTTTCTTAATTTTGAAATCCGTATTTCGACAATTAATATCCTAAAAAATCAGCGAGAGCTTCTCACAAAAGGAGTTAATGAGCCGACGGTAAAAAAACTAACGGAGACATCTGAACTTTTAAAAGTGCAACTTCAACGCTTGGATATATTACAAAGAGATCAGGCGATAAAGAGTAACATTGCAAAAATGCTGTCTTATTTAGACTCATTAAATTTATTATTAGCGAAGTCCGTTTATTCGAGAGATAAACTAGGTGTCATCTCAGTTGGAGAAATTTCGGATAAGATTTTGGACACCTTCAACGATCTTCAAGAAAGCTATAATCTTCAGCTGACAAATAATGAAAAATCTCTGAAAGAAACAATCAATCAGATTAAGCAAAAAATGATGATTACGTTGATTATTGGTTTTCTTGGAACCATTGTTTTAGGCTTGGTTGTGCCTGGGAAGATTGCTCTTCCGTTTAAGAAAATCAAGGATGCAATCCGTGAGTTACAAGATTGTAATCTCGACGTTTCTATTTATTACAATCAAGATGATGAAATTGGAGAAATTGCCAGAGAAATGAACAAGATGATTCATAGCTTTAAAGTATTTGATGAATTGAGAACGGAC
>JAURQB010000150.1 GCA_030836365.1 Bdellovibrionota bacterium
AAAAAATTTTTATAAAATTGAAGCGGCCTCTTTAGAAAAATAGCTAAGAATCATATCCGCGCCCGCGCGTTTAAAAGAAAGTAGCATCTCCATCATCGCCTTCTCGCCATCAATCCAACCATTGGCGGCCGCGGCCTTAATCATTGCGTACTCGCCACTCACATTGTACGCGGCGATCGGTAGAAGGGATTCATCACTAAGCGCGCTAATCACATCAAGATATGGAAGACCAGGTTTAACCATCAGCATATCTGCTCCCTCTTCCGTATCCAGCTCCGCTTCTAGTAGCGCTTCTTTCACGTTTGCGGGATTCATCTGATACGTTTTTTTATCACCTTTTTTAGGAGCACTTTCTAGCGCATCTCTAAAAGGCCCATAAAAAGCAGACGCATATTTTGCGGTGTAACTCATCACACTCGTCTCATAAAAACCTTCTGCATCCAAGGCTTGGCGTATCACACCAACTCGTCCGTCCATCATATCACTAGGCCCTAAAATATCGGCACCAGCACGAGCTTGGATAATGGCCATCTCTGCCAAAATATCCAGCGTTTCATCATTAAGAATGCGCCCCGTTTTTCGATCGACTAAACCATCGTGCCCATCGCTACTATAAGGATCAAGCGCGATATCCGTCATCACCTGCATCTCCGGGAGTTCATTCTTAATCATGTTAATTGCCTTAGGATAAAATCCATGAGCATTCATCGCCTCACTGGCCTTACTATCTTTTTTTCGATCTTCAACCGCGGGAAAAAGACACACACAATTTATTCCAAGTGCGTGAAGCTCTTTTACCTCTTTTAGCAAAAGGTCTGGCCCAAAACGAAATTGGCCAGGCATCGATTTAATTGCTTCTTTGGCGCCGTTTTTTCCCGCCAAAAAAAGTGGCATAATCAGATCATTTTTTGTGAGCGTATTTTCTTGCACCATCGCGCGAATGCCTGCGCTTTTTCTGTTTCTTCTTGGTCTAATATGTGGGCGATCAAATTCAGTCATCATGATTATTTTTTCCTTATTCTTTTTTTACATATTCGCTTTGGCTTGAAACGCCATCGCGTAAATGGAAATTTTTTTCAGCATACTATTGAGCCCGTTGGCGCGACTCATGGATAAGTGTTGGCGAAGGCCGATGTCATCAATAAAAGTTGGTTTGGTCGAGAGTATTTCCATAGGGGTTGATTCGCTATAAACGTAAAGCAGAACCCCGACAATTCCTTTTACAATTGCCGCGTCACTATCACCGGCAAACTTAATGACGCCATCATTAAACGTTGGGTGCAGCCAAACTTGTGACTGACAGCCTTTCACTTTATTGTCTTCAATTTTCAGATTTTCACTCATTTCTGGAAGCGTTTTTCCAAATTTAATGAGTTCACGATAACGGTCTTCCCAGTCATCGAACTGATTGAATTTATTCGTAATATCATCGATTCTTTGTTGGATGGCCATGCCTTCCCCCTCTTTTTGACTCAAACTGTCAGGACAATAAGGTACGCGGTACCTTTTGGCAATAAGCTACGTAATACTCACACTGGAAAGGTGCCAAAAGGTACCGCGTACCTTTTGCCTTTTGGGAGTTAGAGGCAATGGAGCATTTTAATGGACATCTCGTTACTGAGAGGCTCCCAGTGCACATTATTTTCACAAAGATTTGGAAAATGCCCCGACGTTTGGCGCCCAGATGGCGTATCTTTAAACGCCGAATTCACCATCCTGTCATATAGGTCAGTATTATTTTTTTGAACGTCCATGAATTCATCAGCACAACACTTCGCAAATGCTTCGGCCATGAATTTTTCCTGCTGATAAGGAAGAAGGTCTGATTTCATCGGGTTAAAGAGTAGGTAGTCGGGATCAATTTGTAAGATTAAAGACTCCATAAAGGTCTGTTTGTTAGTCGCAATAAAATATGATTTTTTCGCTGTTATCGGAGGAGTATTAAACGTGTCAAAAATATATCGATATAACTGAGTCAAACCGCCTCGCCCTCGATACTGCTCACTGGTTCTCGCCAAACCAATTTCTAAAACGCGTCTTGGAGGAACAGAGTAAGAATCAAGAACACTAAAACCAATCGAACTTACTTCTTTAAGAGGCCCACCTTTTGTAGTCGCTCCCATTAAAACCAATTTTGCGCCCTGATATCGATCTCGCATAATAATAATAGGATCATATATTGTTCCGCCCCTTCCACTAATTGACTCCCCAATAATTCGACCTACACGAAACTCTCGACCTCGATATAGTACTTCTTCCCCAATCGTTAAAGCTTGGTTCCCAACATTTCGAAGGTCATTAAGCTCCAACTTTCCAGCAACAATATTATCGACACTTGAGGACGCAACCCTGCCCGCGCTAACAGGATTTGGACTTGTTGGTGCCGTTACTCCTGGAGTTGTCCCTCTCGCAGCTGTTGAGTCTGGTACATTTCTTAGCGCATCATCAACTAATGAAGTCGCAGGTTTGGCCCTCAAGATAAGACCTGTTGAAATTCCACCTGTTGCAACGGCGACTAACACCGTTTTTTTTATGTCGCTTAAATCATCAAGGCACTCTAAATAAGCTTCGCTGCTGGTGTTATCCATGTAAAAGGTATTTTGATAAACCTCACATTCCGATTTTTTTTCGAGGTATTCAGTTCCTATTAAATTAAGATCAATCGAAAGCAATGAAACCTCGGTGCCAATGGCCAGACCTTTCAATCCAGCATTTCCTGCAGATAGACCTGATGACACGCCAACGGTGGCAATTGTTAAAATAGATTGGAAATAGAACATCGATTTCACATGGGCCGCATCAGACGCCCAAACTTTTGCCTGCAACTCGCATCGCGCGGCACTCAATCGTTCAAAACCGGCCTTATCCTCTGGCGCTGATGTGGATAACAATTCCATGACCAGCTTTTTATTTCTAACAACGTCATGAATGTAATCTTGAAAGTTTTCTATATTGGTATCGGTTTCGCTTCGTTGAACATCTTTTCCTAAAACGATTCCTTCTCCCAGAATTTGAGTGTATTCGTTTCGTCTATCTGAGGTAAGCGTATACGCTTGCTGCAAGCTCTCAAGTAAAATACCTCGGAATCGATGCCCTTCATAATTAAGCTCTCGTTTTTCCTTTTCCCCATCCAAATAATCTGCGAAAAGTTCATTTGTTATTATCGGTGTTTCACGCATAATAAGGTCAAGACCTTGCCTTGCCGCAATCATCCGCTGGTTCAATTCATCTCTTTGTGCTGAATCATTTTCAGGGCATTTTTCAAGAAGATCACTTATTTCATCAATGCTTCTACTCAGCACTCCATGAATTTTTAAGTTTTTAATTAATTTTTCAGCATAGGGATCATATGAGCTTGCCGGTGCGTGTTTAATGTCATCAATTTTATTACGATAAAAAATTTCAGTCTCATGAATATGTGGCAAAAGATCTCTGATCGCTTCTGATATCCAAACCCACTGTTCAAGCTCATAGTAAACTTTTTTTAACTCTGGATTATGGAGAAAGTCTGGAAGAAATTCTGGATAGCAGATCTGCGCTTTTATGGTTGGAAGATTCTCTTCATCAAATTCATAGTCAAAGACATTTCGATGACAACTACTCGTAAAGTCATAGTTCTCAATAAAAAATCCATAGAGATAATCATCAATTTTCCAGTCAGCATGCAACCGGGCCGAAAGAAGAAAGATAAATAAAATCAACCGAATCTTCATGTCCTCAATACGGCATTTTTTCTCAGTAAATAAACGACAATAAAATCAATTTAAGGCCCAAAAGGTACGCGGTACCTTTTGGGCCTTATTTTTAACCATTTTCACTATTTCAACCGTGAAATAATTGACTCAGTTTTTTGATCTAACTTGAAAAATGATTTTCGAAGCCCTAAAAAATCAAAGTATTTTTAGAAGGAAAATAAAAATGAAAAGTTTAATAGTGCAGATAATTTTTACCTTACTACCGATTTTGAATCAATCAGCATTTGCTTTGGAATTTAACCCCATTTTAGATATCATCAACACTGAGACAAATGAACCAGCAACTCTTTACGTTAAAACACAGCAGGATTCATTAACCCAATTAAAATTAATTACGACAAAACGAACCACGACATTCAGCTTTGATGAAGTAAGTGACGGTGCAACGTTACTGAAAAAAAGCGGGATCAATATAATTACAATAAAAGGAATCAATTTGAGTCCTAATACAGGTGGAAATATTAAATTAACCTACCTAAAGAATTTTTCGATCACAGGGTCTAGCTACGACACGATTTGGTTAAAAATTCAAAACAATCAAGGATCTTGGAATTTAGTAAATGGCCATGATCAAGTATCAACCATCTTCCTAACTCCACACCCATTTGGTATATCCTCTTACGAATTTCGATAAAATTGCCATGCCAAAAGGTACGCGGTACCTTTTGGCG
>JAURQB010000151.1 GCA_030836365.1 Bdellovibrionota bacterium
ATGATGAAAAACAGCAGCAATCGGATGATGAAAAGCAGCAGCAATCGGATGATGAAAAACAGCAGCAATCGGATGATGAAAAGCAGCAGCAATCGGATAATGAAAAGCAGCAGCAATCAGAAGAGCAAAATCAGCAAAACAATGATCAAAAAAATAAAGAAGATGATAAAAAACAGAGTTTTCGTAGTCGAATATTGTTAGATCAAGTTGAAGACTCTAGGAGAGATTATCAACAGCAAAAAGAAAACCGTGAACCGCGATATAATTCGGGAGGAGATAATGATTGGTAAAGCGATAGTCGTAATAATAAGTTTTGTTTTTTCAGTAAGTATATCTGCACAAACAAAAGTCTTACTAAGCTCTAGTCAAAAGGACATTCAAGCAGGTGATATCATATCCGCACAAATTATAATTGAAGGTGAAACCGATGCTGAAATTGAAAGAATTGAAAATATTGAACTTTTCAACATTGAGGGGCAAAGTACCTCAAGTTCATTCAAGTTTATCAATGGTCAATCTAGTAAAGAGAAAACTATTAGTTATGAGCTGAGCTTAAAAAGTGTTGCGACTAAAGAAGTTTACCTAGGTCCTGTCATTGTCAGTAGTAATGGTAAAGAATTAAAAAGTAATTATCTTATCTTTAATGTTGTCCAAGGGCAGACTACTGCCAAGGGTAATAAAACTAAATCAGTGGAATCGGATTATTACTTTCTAGATGTTCAAGTTGAAAAAGAAAATTTATTCGTAAACCAAAAAACTCTTCTTACGTTGAAGTTCTACAATGCCGTTGAATTTGCTGAGGCTAATTTAGTCACTCCTGACTCAAAAGATTTTTGGCTTGAACAACATGGTAAGCAACAAAACTCCAGGGAAATTATTAACGGAAAAGCTTATAAAGTTACTACCGTGAAATACTATTTTACGCCTCTTGTGATTGGTATTCTTCGTCTCGATGGATTTGCCATAAACGGGCTTGCGATTCTTCCCGATAATAGTGGTGGAAGGAATAATCGACGACAAAGACTTGGATTTGGCTTTGATTCATTTTTTGAGGATTCGTTTTTTAGGAAGAGAGGCAAAAGAAGAAGAGTGAATTTAAAAGCGACGCCTTTAAAACTAAATATCAAGGGGTTGCCTGGCCAGTCTGAAGAAAGCAACTTTGATGGTGTCGTCGGGCAATTTAAAGTCAGGGAGCTCGACTATCCAAGTGAAATATCTTCTCAGGATTCGATCATGTTTTCTTTTGTTGTTAGTGGAGATGGTAACCTTAATCTTTTAGAATTTGATTATAATTCAAAAGATTTTAAAGTGTATAAAGATAGAGATGAATCAGTTGTTCTTCCTGGTGGAGATTTACAAGAAGCCAGAAAGCTTACTTATCTATTGATACCGCAAAAAAATGGGTTGGTCAGGGTGCCGGAATTTCGAGCAAAATATTTTGATCCTCATGATAAACTTTTTAAAGAATTGCTTGTGGGAGGAACAGAGATAAACGTCAATGGCCCATTACCTCGCTCTCAAGTTATTGAGGCCAGGTCAAGTGGGAAAACAAATGTATCTGAGAATAAAATAGATGTGACTTCAGATTCCTCCGAGAAAGACTCTAATGAACAAAAATTAGTGGTGTTTCCTATTGCTGAAAAAAGTACGAAGCATTATTTGATGAGTTGGTTGAATGTTAATACGAGAGTCTTAATCTATATTTGTGGATTTGTTTCTCTCTTATGCATAATTTTTCAGTTTATGAGTCAGCAATTATTTAACTCCACAAAAAGGAGAGAGTCAGGTTCGGTGAAAATAAATATTTTAAGAGTAAATAGCATGAATGGGAGTCTTGCAAGTATTGGAAGTATTGATGATTTACTTGCAGAGGTCATGAGAGAAGATTATTCTCCAGTAAGGGGAGACAATTTTGATTCAATGAAAAGAATTGGCGTTCAGAAAGATTCCCTAGAAGTGATTAAAAATCTTTATCTAAAATGTGAGTCTAATCAGTTCTCTGAGATAAAAAAAGAAATTAAGTACTCGGGAGATGAAATAAACTCATTAATAGATGTGGTTAAAAAATTTGAAACACATAGAAGAGGCTAAAAATATGAATAAGTTGATAATTTTGATGATTTTTTCTACTTTTTTTTCATTTACTTTTGCTGGGAGCAATAGAATTGTAATGGAAAAAAAAATAGTATCTGAAGATTATGCTAGTATTGTCGAATCTCTAGATAAAAAAACAGAAAAGACTTGGGTGGATTACTATTACCTTAGTGTTTCCAATTACTACTTAGGGCATAACAATTTAGCTTACTTGCAAGGAATAAAAAGTTTATTGTTAAATCCTTTTTCAAAAAATAATGTGAGCAATCTTCATTTATATAATAATAATCTTTCCAGTAGCGATATTACGAGCTTGAGGGATTTAGTTTTTCTGAAATCATTCTTGTTGTTGGCCATAATAATTTTTTCTATTTTGATAATTATCTTTTTCAAAAAAAAGCGTTTATCTCTTAGTCTAAGTTTTTTCCAAATTATATTAATTTTATTTCTTTTTATGTACCCAAGTACTGCCAAATATCTAAATCTCTCTGAAATTGCTATCGTTAGTGAGAGTAATGATAAGTTAATTAAATTAACACCAAATAAGGACTCTCTGGCCGCAAAGAATCTTTCTGCGAAAGAAATTTTATTTATAGGTAGATCCATTGATGACTGGATTTACGTCGAAAATAAGAACGGAGATCCAGGCTGGGTAAATAAAAGCTATTTATCGTTTTGAAAAAACTGAAATCTTTTTAGAAATTATCAAGAAGAAACTCTCATGAGACGATAAATAATTATCGATTCTGAAGGAGTTATTTATGGGTTTTATAGACAGTTTTAAACGGTTCTCTGAAGGGGGACAAAAAATAGATGATTCTAAAATTCTAAAAAATATTACTAAGCCAAATTGTTTTATTAGGGAAGGGTCAACAATCGAGGATTGTATTAGGGTGCTTCGGAATCGATCAGTAACCGGAATGCCTGTTGTGGATAAAAACAATCTGGTAAAGGGATTTATTTCAGAGAAAGATTGTTTGAAATATCTTTACGGAGCATTTTATTTTAATGAAATTTCAGGGGAAGTTTCAAAATACATGAACCAAGATGTTATTTGTATTAATGACAGTATGGATTTGCCTACAATTTTAAAAATGTTTACTGATAACCCATATCATGTATACCCGGTAGTTGACTCTAATAAAAAATATCAGGGAATTATCACTCGAACTGATTTACTGACTGAAATCTATGCTATTATGGACTTCATGTATAACAAAGCAGCTTAGGAATTTGTAAATGGCCGGTGCAAAAAAATACGAAATTAATCTCTCATCAAAATTAAATAATAACTCAATTGCAAATGAATTAATGACTGAAGAGGTAATTAACTTTGTTCAAGAAGCTCATAGCAAACTAGCGTTAAGGCACGGTCAATTATTAGCGACAAGACAAAAAAAACAAACCCATTATGATCAGGGTAAATACCCAGAGTATCCTGATAAAGATTCAGAAATTGCTTCAGGGGATTGGACTACCTCACAGGTTCCAGAGAACCTTCTCGATCGAAGAGTCGAAATTTGTGTTCCATCAACTGACGCGGATGAAGTAAAGAAAGTCTATGAGGCAAAAGAAAGTAATATTAATTCCTTTATTTTTGATTTTGAGGATACCGTCATTCCTCGAGCGGAAAGTTTAATAGAGGGGTATCGAAATATTTATGAAGTCATAAATTCTTTGCAAGATAAAAATCTTGATAATCTGCCCAACTTAATGGCGAGAGTAAGAAATCTTCATCTTCACGATACTATTCTAGCTGATGAAAATGGTTCAAGCTTAATTGCTTGCATCACAGATGTCGCTTTTCTTGTTTCAGTAATGGGACGAAAGCAGCTGGAGTTGGGAAGAAATCCTAAATTTTATATTCCTAAAATCGAAGAATCTCTTGAAGCATCATGGTGGTGTGATCTCTTCGGCTTGGCCGAAACCCATTTTGGGTTACCCCTAAATTCTTGTAAGTTTACATTCCTTATTGAAACATTACCCGCTGCTTATCATGTCGAGGAGATCATATATAATTCTCGACAAAGAATTGTTGGTTTAAATGTTGGTAAGTGGGATCGTATTTTTAGTGATATAAAAGTATTTAGAGAGCGCCCGGAGAGAATTATCCAGGACCGTTTTAGTATATCCATGAATCAGTTTTGGATGGATGGGTTTGCAAGAAGAGTAATCAAAATTTGTCATGATAGGGGCATTATGGCGATTGGAGGTCTGGCAAATCAAGTTCCTGATGTGTCTGAAAAATATAGGGAAGTGCAAGTTAGACGTTTTCAACAAGAAAAAAGGTATGAATATCAAATCGGGCATGACGGGACATGGATTTCTGATCTATTTTTTGCTCCACTTTCTCAAAGTATTTTTAAAAAGAAGAATCAAATCACTTATAAATTAGATAATGTTGCCAAGTATCCGGACCTCATTGCCAGTTGTGCTGGAGCACAAAAAACACTTGGTTGTTTACAGAGAAATATTGTTTTCTGCATGAAGTATATTTCATCGTGGATTAATGGTAGTGCAACTTTATTGATTGATAATCGCTTAGAGGATCTGTCGAGTTTAGAGATTTCTCGTGCTCAAGTCTGGCAATGGCGAAGACACAAAATTTTACTCGATAGTGGTGAGGTTGTGAACGATGATCTTTTGAGTAAATGCCTCGAAGATGCGTATGAAACATGTCATCGTGAAATACAGTCAAGTATTTCCTCTAAAAGGATTATGTTGTCTCAGGAGAGTGTATTAAAAGAAGCTTTCGAGTTAACAAAAAAATTAGTAAACTGCCCAGAAATGCCAACATACTTTACTGAGTTCATTGATATTAATGATTAATATAATAATATTTATTTAAGA
>JAURQB010000152.1 GCA_030836365.1 Bdellovibrionota bacterium
AGAAATAGGTCTTCCTTTGCCTGTTTAATGAGTTCGTTAAATACTTCGATATTTTTAAAGTTATTAATCTTACATTCAACAGGGGAAACTAATAAATCAGTCGCACATAATGCATTGGTCGTTAATCGATTCCAGTTCGGACTGCAATCAAAAATAATCAAATCATATTGAGAAACAAGAGGGCGAACAACTTTATCGTTAAGCCAAAATTCTCTGCGGTTAATGAGGGAAATACTATCGTTAAGCAGTGTCAAATCAGGTGCCTCTGGAATAAAATCGAGGCATTTTAAATCTGTAGAACAGATAATTTCTTCCAAACTGGCTTGATTATTAAAGTATTGAAACAAACCTTTTTTATTCTCTAAAAGTTCAAGTGCTGATATTAGACTTTGATCCGTATTTTCTTCAACTCCAGAAAGGCAGTTCGTCATATCACATTGCATATCTAATCCGATGACGAGTGTTTTCACTCCACTCAAAGCGGCAATTCTAGCGAAGTTATAAGCTATTGTTGTCTTAAGCACTCCGCCTTTAGTGGTAAAAAATGTCATTGTTTTTGGATAAGAGCATTCAGCAAACATTCCAAACTTATGCCATATTAATTGATTCAATTCTTCTTTTTTAAGGTTAGCGTTTTGCGCGCAAAAATCCTCCAGGTCATCCACTCCAATTGATTTAGAATTTACCTGCCTTGCCAACATTTTGAGCTGACTTCGTGAAAATGTTTTTTTCATATTTAATTATCCAATTGAAGATGATGATTCGTTTTTATCGCGCTCGCTCTAGGGGTAAGTTGTTGTTGAATGCCCGATAGAGTTTTTTCAACGGCCTTAAATTTTGCCTCTAGGTTTTCTTTTTCCGTCAACAAATTCGCCATTCTCGAACGAAGAACTTCATATTTTGCATCTGATTCTTTTCGTTTAATGATTTCTCTTTCTGTAGTTACTTTTAGCTTTTCAGCATAATCCTCGAGGGATCGCTGATTTTCTTCAGATTCAAGAATAACCTTGTCCATAAGATTAATTTCTTCTCTCAACTCATTGAGTGCATGCTCATGAGACTTTAGCTGGTTCGCCAATTGTTGAGCCTCTTTTTCCCTCTCCTCTAGAGTTTTTACTTTTAGATCAAGAGTAGATTGAAGCTGAGTTAAGTTAGTTTGTTTTTGTTTGCTTGATAAGTTTGCACTATAGAGCTGATCTTTGAGCTTTTTTGTTAATGACTCTAAATCCGTATATTGAGCAAGTAACAACTGGTGCTTTTTTTCAAGTCCACTTTTTTGAGCATTGGTGCTTTGGAGATTTTTATTAATTTTATCTAGCTCTTGCTCATGTTTTTTGACGATTTCTGCTTGAGAGATATACGATTTTTTAATTGATTCATAATCTTTAGCGGTTTTTTGCAACTTTGTTTCAAGTTCATCAATGTATTTGAGATTATTTTTCTGAAGATCCTCTAATTCATTAGCGTAACTGATCGCTTCTTTCGCATTCTTCAGCTCTAGTTTGGTCTCTAGCTTCTCACGATCGTAACTTTCTTTTAATGCCAAATACTCTTGTTCTTTTAATTCATTTAATTGTTCGAAGTTGGCAACATCATCTTGTAAGTTATTTTGAACCTCAAGAAGTTCCTGGTTAAACTTTTCTAAGGACTCACAATTTTGTTCAAGCTCAGAAATAGCTTTTGTCTGATTATCACTGACAATAGCAACGCCCTCTAGTTTTTTTGTCGTCGATTCAAGCTCTCCTAATAAAGTCTGATATTCCTCTTTAAGCTTTGCCAGATCTGCTATCGTTTTTTCAGATTCGCGTTCCTTGAGAAGAATTCTTTTTTCAAAGTTTCTTATTTCAGGGTCTCTTGCTGACCAACAAGCCCGCATTAAGTCAATATGTCCATCTTCAAGGATTCTTTTAAATAACGACTTGTTGTGATCAATCAAATCATCAAAGTTTTTATAGACACGCACTTCCCACACCTCCATGTACAGGAATAAATAAAATACCTTTATTAGTATAAACTAATTTAAATTATATGCGATAACTTTAAATATTTGCCGGTTATTACTGACAAATATTTGTATATTTTCGAGATTGATTTGGTGGTAAACGCAACTTTTTCTTTTTTAGCTCTTCTATATACCTGAATGAAAAAGACGGCTTTAATATTTGACGATAATAATCAAACCGCTGTTTGAAAACTTGGTTTTGAATTTTTTGACAATTTTCTTTTTTAAAGTTTTCTTGCACTTTTTTCCACTTAAAAACGGAAAAAAGTGATGGATTAAAAGTCTCATCAAAGTTTGGATTAATATAATCTCTAACGTCTACTTTGTATTGCAATCGCCATTTACCATTTTCAGATGCTACTAAATAGCGCTCGCCTTCTTGCACTCGGCAAAATCGACGGTTGAAAAGTAGTCCCTGAAAATTTGCCTCCAAATCACCAAAAGAAAACACACCAGAAGAAACACCACCAAGAATAAAGCGATCCAAAAATATTCCGTAATTAATCGCCTTTTTAAATGCCTCTTGTTCATTATTTTCTTTCTTCATCGCTCGAGTATAAACCTGATAATATCTCTCTCCTGTCGACATCCAATGTGATAATTTATCCGTTCCAAGATATATTCCATTTATGTTGATATTACGGCTTAAGGAAAAATACTTACTCACGTCAAACTTAGGAGTTCCATAAATACTCATCATAAAGTAATCACGGTCCGAAAATTCTTCCTCGCTTGGATAAACTCTATTTTCACCTAGAGATGACTCAATCCAATGCTCCATCGGATGTGTAATAAAGCCACGAAAACTCATCACGAGTTTATTTCTTACTTTTTCACAAGAAAACGATTTCTTTTTTCTATTAATTTTTTG
>JAURQB010000153.1 GCA_030836365.1 Bdellovibrionota bacterium
CAAAAGAATGGCCAGTAAATTATTAGAAGAGAACAAAAGAGTCATGAACACTCAAGTGAAGAGTGCGCTCAAATCAATTTCAGATTTGCCTTATTCATTGCGGACCAAATTGAATAATCGATTGACAGACATTCTATCTAGTATGGACGGACTCGTTGACCCATTTATGTTAGCAAAGAGAGCTGAGTTTCCTGAAGTAGATTTTCCTGATTCTCATTTGTTTGATTTGGCAAATCTTTCAACTTCTAAAAGAGCTGAATTACTTGAAAGAATGAATGCCGCGACTTCCGCAGATGAGCTTCAACATGCTCTTCAGGAAATAGCGGACATTAGAACTGTTCAAAGCAAACTAGATTCTGAATTAGGTGTTGCTCATGCCAGAAGAAAATATCCTTGTATGTATTAATGTTGAATGAGAGTGCTTTTTAATTCTCCACGATCAAGAATATGCCAACAATTAAAACAGCGATGCCCAGCTCCCATTTTCGTACTTAGACCTTGGTCAGTATTATTTTCCAGCGTTTTAATAAGTGCTTCCTTTGCTTCCGTCATAAATGCATCAAAATTACGCTTTATTTGCTCGGAACAATTATTATTTTGGGAGCTACAAAATTGATGAATCGCATTTGCATAAGCTTGAGTACAGTCTTCGACAAAACGAGTCTTGTTTTGACAAAATATTGAAACTTGATTTTGCTCTAGACCCAATCTTCTATACAGTTTTTTTTTGTCAGATTGTTTTGAAATAACTCTAAACTTAGTGGCCCTGAATCGTTCACTGGTAGGACTGGGGGAAATTCCTTGAGATACGGTAGTTTTGTTTGTTCCCCTGACATCAAAGAAAAAATCTTTCGGAGTTTCGGAATCGGGAAAACAGATGTCCAGTTTTTGCTTACAAATACTTATCGCTTCAATACTAAAACGAATGTGATCGAAGTCAGTTGGGTCACATGTGATAGGTGTACTAGTAAAGCATGTAAACTTACCAGAGCATGCTGTAACATCCCTCAAGCAATTCTTTAATGTTTTCTTGAAATTCAACACATCGCTTGCTGCCAATACTTCAGCATGCAAACCTGGAATTCCTGCTGCTTGTAGCGCAATATGTTGAGAACCGTCTGAAAGAGTATCCTCTGTTTGAGAGCGAGAGATACTTTCTGTTATATGTGTTGCGTAGTTTTCACCTAGTTCATCAATATTACCTTGGATTACTTCATGTAGATCACTTGGAACGTGATCTACATTTTTACGAATGGAATAAATTCCTGTTTGGGGGTCTATTGCTCCAGCAGTATAAGGGCTAGTTTTTTTGTTCGAGCGAAAAAACTCCGCAAAACTATCCTGCTCAACCGCTGCAATAAAGCTTCTTGCATAATCCTCGGGTACTCCAGGGGTGCCACTTTTTGCCATCCTTGCTATTTGAGAAACGGATGTTTCTACATTCACGAGAGACTTTGATCTGGTTGGGTGTGCTCCTCCAGGGTAAGCTCTGGAAATAGGCCGGTGCCGGTATTGATCTCTAGCTCTTTCTGAGAATATTTCTTGAACTTTTGAAATGAAAGAATTTCTTTGACTGATATTAGCAACTAGCGCTTCAGGTATCCTTGGGAAATTGCCTCGCTCTAGAGATAAAATGATATTTTCAACTTGATTATTATCGAGGTGATGAAAATTTCTTAATATGTCTTCATATTGAGCGAGCTTTACGTCGGTTAATCTACTACTTAAATGCGAAATCATTTTTTTGTATGAATCACTGGCAGTGATTAGGTCGTCGGCAGTTTTTATTCCTGAGGTCATAATAAAACGGTTGAATTGTACAAGTTCTTCTAATTGGTCAGCGTTTATTTGATGAATAAGGCTTAATGGATAAGCTCTAAGATTATGTTCATATTTTATTGATAATAAATTTTTGACTTCCTCAAGCCTTAGACGGGAGCTGAGTGGTTCTTTTCCAAATTGCCTAATGTCATTGATCAGAGTATCTACGCTAAGAGATTCATTTTTTAACTCATTTAAAATAATGACTATGTTATCTGGATTAAAATTATCACCCAATATATTTTCAAATTGTTGAAGGTTCTTCGTTACTTTACTTAATGTTTCACAATCTTGAGCTGTCGCTGAATTAATATTGAGGAAAAATAAAAATGTGAAAACAATGCGAATTACCATTAATGACTTTTCGGTATTTTTAGGAAAGGTTTGATAAATATATTTTATTATGAGGCGTGAGTACTATTATGTTTTAAAAGTGACATAGAGTGTAGAAAAGTTTCTAGTTCAGGAGTCCTCAACAATTTTCTTTTGAACATTTCTCCCTCATCGTAGTCATCAAAAGAGTAGCGAATTAAAGACTTCATTTTTTTGAGCGTTTTTTCAGCGCCTAAGATTGGAGAAAGGTCTCTTTCCAGAGATGAAAAATAAATACTGTTTAATTCTGTTCTTAATGAAAGTCTTTGTTCAGCAGTTAATACTTTTCTTTCTTTGAATAAACGGTAAAGTTGGGCAAGCCAAGGTGTTTTCATCGCGGACCTTCCGCACATCACACCATAGCAATTTGTTTCGGTGAAAATTTTCTCAATATCCTCAGGAGTCCAAATATCTCCGTTTGCAATAATGGGAACATCTGTTAACTCACAAGCTCTGGAGAAATATTTCCACTGGGCCACGCCTTTGTACATTTCAACTTTTGTTCGCCCGTGAATTGTAATGGCCTCAACTCCACAATCAGTCAGAGTTTTAATAATATGATCAAACTCACTATCGTCTTTATATCCGACACGAATTTTCACTGTAAAACATCGATTGAATTTTTTTCTGATACCACCAACAACTTGCTCAAGAAGTTTAAGGTCACTCAACAAATAACTTCCGCCGAGGTGAGCATTTACTCGTCGAGATGGGCAGCCCAAATTTAAATCAAGATGATTAAAACCAAGCTCATCAATAACCTGGATAGTTTGTTCGGTGTTGGCGCGTGGAGTAGTTAAAATTTGAAATGTAGTTTTTTCGCGTAACTTGAGATTTTCATAAATTTCTTCACCAAAGTGCTCTAGCGCTTTTTTGTGAGTAATTGTTCCTTCTGTCGGAACGCGAAGAAAGTCTGTCGCAAACATATCCCACTCAGGAAATAAACCCATTACCGTTTTTCGATAAATCGGATCCGTTACACCTTCCATCGGTGCAAATAGAATTGAATGTCTGCCATAAGGTAAGTTGGTTTTTTCCACGAAATCATCTATAAAAGCTCTGTGGCTTTTCGTCAGGCCAATAGGTAAAAAGGATGGAGTTTTTATGGTTGGGTTTATTCCAGTTTCAGTGCTGGTTCTCTTTAGAATTCGCGCAGGGAAGATTGAATTGTTCATGCAAAAAAGAGAGGAAGATGGCCCCTTAGATGGACTACTTGAATTTCCCGGCGGAAAAATTAAGGGAGATGAAAGACCTCAGGAAGCAGCGATTCGTGAATTCTCCGAGGAAATCCAAGTAATCTCAGGCACTTGTCAGCTTTTTAAGCAATATAAATATGACTACAGTGACCGCTCAGTTTGTCTTTTCGTGAACATTATGAGAGTAGAGGACAAAGATTTTTGCAAGGGGTCATGGTGGCCAGTTTCGGCACCCTTTATTCCAAGTGATTGGGAGCAAAGAGTCCCAGCTGCAAATATTGAAATTTTAAAAGATTTGATGAAATATCTTGATAAAACATACGGAAGCTAACTAGAGAATTTATGGAATTAACTTATCAATTACTCAGCTATTTTTTACTTTCAGTTTCTTTGGGCCTGAGTCTTTTCTCCGCTCTTGTCAAACCAAGTAGCACGGGCGCCGGGTTTATCAAGCTCATTAACAATGTAAACTTATCGTCATTAATGCTTTTGTTGGTGTTGGAGCACTCTGCTCTTCATCTTGCTGTGACGGGTCTGGTTATTTTAACTTTGGTCCTAGGGCCGATGTTGGCGGAAGGAAAAGGATCAAAAATATATCCAATTAATTTTGTTGCTCAAAACGCAGGTCTTTTCTATCTGATTTACTTGTTTCTCGGTAAAGAATTTAATTACGCAAACTTCTATTTAATTTCAGGCATGGGGTATCTCGGAATAATTACCTATGCGATGATTTTAGGCCATTGGTATTTAGTCGTTCCAAAGCTAAGTGAGTGGCACCTAAAAAAAGCACTGATTTTATTTTGGGCCATCCTTCCGCTCAAACTTAGTTTATTAGGCGTTGCTTATTTTTCAAATGAATCATTGTTTATCTCTGGCTCAAACGGCGCGATGGGATATATTTTTAATTGGATTATGCTTCTTATGCGTTTTGGATGGGGTTACTTAGTCATTGCAATTATGGGTTATTATACTTGGCGTTTAACAAAAATGCGAAGCATTCAAAGTGCGACAGGCGTTTTGTATGTGATGACCTTTTTTGTTTTTATCGGTGAGTTAATTGCTGGTTACTATCATTTTAAATACGGGATTAGTTTATAATGGAAATTACACTTACATGTTCAGAATGTGGATCAGGGATAAATTTTGCACCAGTTAAGGGGGCGGACTCAGTTCAGTGTCATATCTGTGAAACGAAAAACTCTGTAACTTTTAATGAAGAAATTCTTCATGGCAATGTCTGTGAGTGTCCAAATTGTGGACGCCAAGATTTTTATAAACAAAAAGATTTTAACCGAAAGATTGGTGTCGTTCTTTTTGTGATTGCTTCAATTTTAGCGATTTGGACTTATGGTATAAGTTTAATTGTTCTGTATATTTTTGACTTTCTTCTTTACAAAAAAATTGGAGATGTTGTTGCTTGTTACAAGTGCAACACTTTATTTAGAAAAGTCGCCAATATCGAATCAATCCATCCTTTTGACCACGAAATGAATGACCGAATCATTTATGCTGATCACGACTTCAAAGGCCAAGCTCCTTCCCACTAAACAAAAAAACATCATACCTAGAAAAAAAAACCATTTCGATTTTGGAGACTGTTGAACACGATATAATTTTCAAATGAAAAAAAGAAAAATTCTATTTGTGGTAAATCGTTTTTATCCTGAAGTTGGCGGTGCTGAAACTAATACTTATTTCCAAGCGAAGTTACTCGCGAGGGATCATGATGTTACCGTTTTTACGCCAAAGAGAGATGAC
>JAURQB010000154.1 GCA_030836365.1 Bdellovibrionota bacterium
ATGATATGAGAGAAATGTTTTACAATACTTCTAGCTTAAGCGATTTAAAATTTGGATACCTAGAAAAAGATAATTTAGCTTTAAGTACGGACGCTTTTAAACTTTCAAATATTAATGCTTCTAATTCCGGCACGATTATTTCTTGCGATAATAATGATGATGGTATCGTCAATAATGGAAATGAAATTGTTATCGGTGGTAGTTCATGGGCCTGTATCACTCCTGATGTTACCTGTACTCAAACAATTGCCAATTACTCAAGTGGTGGAGGAATATCTATTAGTACCGCAGATGGTGCGACGGCCGTTAGCTGTGCTGCAGGTTATGATCCTTCATCTGTAACTGTGACGTGTCAGTATGATGGAACACTTGCAGAAGGAACAATTACTTGCACGCCAAAAACGTGTACTCAAGCAGTGAGTAATCTTGCGAGCGGTAGCACTGTTGATGGAACATACAATGCCGGGGCCGTTAATGTCACCTGTGCCACAGACTACACGCCAAACCACTCCTCTGTTACCTGTGGTAATGATGGAAACTTTGTCGAAGGAGCTATCGAGTGTAATTTATTTTATGTTGAAAATAATTTCCATTGTGACTTGGATTCGGATGGCATCGAGGACGTTGGTGAATTGATTGACTTTGATGAGACGACAATGGCGCTAAAATTTTTAATGAACACTTCTGCAACATCAGGAAATGCTGTGCATCTGCCTGGGTCTCATGTAACGGGAGATGACTATTACATTGATTGGGGAGATGGATCTTGCGCTAAAATTACCTCTTCTTCAACGGATGCTGATTTACAACACTCTTATGCGGACTCATCTGATCGAATAGTGCGGATTATTGGGGTGATGGATCACTTTGGTCGTTCTACTATTGCTGATAATTATTATCTCAATCTTACCGAGGTTATTAACCTTGGAGACTTGAGCTTTAAGGATTTATCCTACGCATTTGAAAAAACTTCAAACTTAACGCGATTTAACGTATATACGACTGATACTTCAAATGTCACATCAATGATGAATTTTTTGAAAGGTGCAATTAACCTAGAAACGATAACAGGGATATCAAATTTAAATACATCTAATGTAACTGACATGTCTTTTATGTTTCATGACGTTCAAAAGATTACCAGTTTAGATCTAAGTAGTTTTAACACCAGCAAAGTCACAGCGATGAATTATATGTTTTCCAAAATGTACGTACTCAAAGAGTTGAATGTGAGTAGTTTTGATACTTCAAGTGTGACGATAATGATCAGTATGTTTCAAGATCTAAGAAGCATATTAAGTCTTGATATTACGAATTTTGATACTAGCAAAGTCACTTATATGAATGGAATGTTCCAATATTTTGGAAATTACAGTAAACCTGAATCAGTTGATTTTTCAAACTTTGACTTCTCCTCAGTTATTTCTACTCATGGTATGTTTTTGTACTCAGGAATTCAGGAAGTTGATCTGAGTAATAAGGAAGCTTTCGCACTAAAAGATGTTACGTACTTTTTTTATGGTGCAAGCACAAAATATTTAGGCCTTTCGGGGTTTAAAACAGGGGAGCTTGTTTCAAGTAGGCATGCTTTCTTCAATAGCAAAGTTTATTCTTTAGACCTTTCATCTTTTGATTATAAAGCCAATGTTAATGTAAGTGATATGTTTAATAATACAACGAATTTAACAAAACTTAATCTCGGGGCGAACTGGAGTAAAGTGCGAAATACTAATAACTATGCCAATATTTTTAAAAGCTCGAAGCTAATAGATACGGCGAGTACAAAGGTATATTGCGATCAAACCGTCGACAATATTATTACAGCGGCGAGTGTTGATATTGATGGTAGTTTTCCTTGTTACGGCGTTAATCCAATTGTCATGATGGCGCGGACTTCTGCTACGAATGAGCAAGTAACCATGAATATTGAAAATAGTGGCGGAGCTACTTATATAATTGATTTTGGGGATGCCACGGGAGAGAGTTCCTCCACGGCAACATCACAATCTCACACTTATTCTCTACCTGGTATTTATTATATCTTCCTTGAGAGCAGTGGAGATATTCGAAACACTACGTGCTCAAGTGCGAGTGTTGCTAACTCTGATCATGATACAACAAACTTCATTTCAGGTGACATTTGGGATGACGTCGCCGTTACCTGTGATAATGGATACTGGGGGGGAGGAACTTGGTCCTGCACACCTAATAATGACGGGTCTATTACATTTAAAGGGGAACGGTGTTATCCAATAGCCTACAACAAATTTAATAATACTACTTACGATATGAATGGTGTGACAGTTAATATTCCGTCGTCTTCTTGTGATTTTAATGGAGATGGTAACCTGGATCCCTTTCCCGACCATAGTTTAGTTTTATACTTTGATCTTCCCTCAAATGCCACTCTCATTTTACCTATAGCTAATAGTACGAAGGATCATTTTGTTGACTGGGGCAACGGCCAGTGCACAGATGGTAGTGAAATGAACTTGCCCGCCGGCCCTAATGTCGTTCGACTGACTGGAGTTATTGATAACTTTGGACAGTACGATTTTACTGGTTCGGCAACTTATCGCCAAAGTTTAAGAGGAGTTTTGAATTTAGGAGATCTTAATTATAGGTATTTGAACTATGCATTTAGAAAGGTAAGTAATATGACCTACTTTAACGCAGGTAATGTTAATACCTCAAATGTCATTGCGTTTAACCAAATGTTTGATAGTGCCGGTGGAAGTCTTGGGAGTATCGATCTCACAAAATTTAAAACAAGCAACGTTACAAGTTTGCTATCGATGTTTAAGTTGGCAACAGGTATTACTCATATCGATGCTTCTACTTGGGATACTTCAAGTGTCACTAGTTTTGATCTTTTTGTCTCTTCAGCGACAAATCTTCAAACGATAAACCTGAGCAGCTTCAATACAGAGAATGCGACCTCGATGGAATCGATGTTCTATAACACGTCATCATTGTCCGAATTAGATATTTCTCATTTTGATACAGCGAATGTGACAAATGCAAATACATTTTTATCGAAAACTAATGTTAACATTTCAAAAATTGACCTAGGTGATTGGGAGGGAACTTCTGCGACTCAGACAACAGCAGATTTTTTCTTCGGCTCAAGCGTTACAACGAATAATGCGAATGGCGTTTTATATTGCACAGGAGAAGTAAACAAAGTTGTGGAGCTTGACTCTAATGTTTACGACTGCATCGGCCCCTAACCTCCAAAAGGTACGCGGTACCTTTTGGCAATTATCGTAAGTGACAATTAACTTATTTCCCAAAAGGTACCGCGTACCTTTTGGAGGTTATCTGACGTACCACTGAACTTTTTGTTCCGTTTTTGATTGCTCGATAAATCCTTCTATTTTGCGTTCATCGTGAGGAGAGAGAGGTTCGATGTTATCGGTGAAAGTCACGAACTTGATTCTTCCACGCATATTATAGGCAAATAAACCCATTGCTTCTCTGACAAAGGTGCGCCCATCAGGTCTATAGTTTCTGATATCTTCTCCCGCACACCCAACTAGATTATCTCTAACCACATATACGACGGTATCTTTCGGTATATTCATCGCTCGAAGATCATCAAAAGTATAACCAGTTACAGTCCTTCTTTTTTTCATCGAGTATGAACCATCAACTAGGTAGATTCGATTGATCTTATCAACGATTTGTTTTGTTTCGATAAATCTAATCTCAACAACCCGATCCTTTCGTTGATGGGCGGTGGAATTTCGCTCGCCCTTGTAATCCGTTTTCAAATTAAAACTGTGAGTAAAAAGTGTTCTTCGGTGAAGATTAATAAATGCAATAACTTCATTTAGTCTCGCATGGGATAGTCTAAGGTTATAGTCGTCGCTACCAAGAATATCTGCATTGCCGATAATTTCAACATGTTTAACATTTGAGGTGAAGTATTTTTTAAAACCGTTTAGTATTTTTTCTTGTTCTTTATTCGAGATGTCTGAACTATCGGTTTTAAAATGAACTTTGACTTTATGAACGACCTTTTTTGGTTTTCTTTTTTTATTTTTGATTTTACAGAGCATAAAATTTTTTTTGTTAAAAGATTGCCATCGACTTTCAGCTTGATTGAAACTTGGGTCTACCAAGTGTCCAGCAAATACACTGCTAATGGATAAATAAGTTAGAATTGAAATAAGAAAATTAGTTTTTTTCATCATATATGCTCCAGCGGAAATACTATCATGATGAGGAAATGTTTCAATGCGTTGCGTAAAAAATACAAAGTAATATGCCTGAATAATTTCAATGTTTTAGACTTAGAATTGTCCGCTCAGGCCAATGTTTGCACTCCCCGGACCGATTGATGGCGTTAGCCGAACGTTGAAGCCAGTGCGCTCTACTGGGTCTGCGGGTTTTGTGAGGATTCTAAAAAGCTCAAGACCTACGGCCGAGGCGCCAATGGTAACAAACGCAATTTGCGGGCCTTTTACACTCCAGTGAGCTTGAGTCGGATTCATGGTATGTTCGCTTTGAAAAAAACTAATAAGTTTTCCTGAGTCACTATAAGGATGAGCATTACCAGCATGATTGGCGAGATCAACAACTTGGCTTGCACCCAGGACGAGAGCGCCGGTTTTAAGCCATTTATTTTTTGGAAGTTTATTGGTAAACGCCAAAGTTGAATAAAGAGAGATCAAGCTCGCATTTAATACCATTGGAGTGCCGTCAATAATTGCATGATCACGTGCCGAAGCTGGGTTATCACTGTGTTCATGAACCATGGTTGAGCCAAAATAAAAATAATCAAATTCTTTATCATAGTATGGAAAAAGAATCACTTCTCCACATTCGGTTTCTTCAATTATGTTGGCCGCAATACAATGTGTACCTTCATGGAGAGCAACACCCACGCCAAAACCAACTGGTGCGGCCGTTATTCCAGCGAGTGCATATTTCCAAGAGCTTCGATCAAATGTAACTCTAGGTCTTGCAGGCACATCTACCTCTAGAGCTTCTTGAGTTTCCTCGATATCAGACGCGTTGTTTGTATATTGGTGACAATCTGTTTCCACACCTTTTTTGACAATTTTCTCTATTTCCTCAAGACAAGTTGACGGATCAAGGCAATTCGCGAGAACTTGGCCCGAAGTTATAACTAAAGTGAATAAAATCAAAAAACGCATAAATCCCCCGTTTGTAAATAACGAGCAATTAGATGGCCATGTTTGTATGCAAATCCCTATACTTATATCTTAAATAAGCGCTAAAACAATTCATAACTGACTAAGTATTTGACACCCCTGTTGGGGGAAAGGCGTAGGCCCTTCGTTTTGTGGACAATTAATCAAGTCTTATTTCAGAAATTCCAAGAGAGTAAGGAGTAATACTAAGCTCTTTAACTACAATACCATTGCTCTTAAATTCCCAAAGACCATTTACTTTTTCAAGCGTGAGTTTAAAATTTCTGTAATCAGATCCAAATAGTTTAAACTTTTTTAAGTAGCGAATATTAACGTCTCCACCAGTTGAGGGGTTTAGATTTTTTGACTCAATATAAATTACTTTAATTCCTCTTTTTTTTAATAATGTTTGACCTTGTTGAATGGACTTTATCGAGTATTTCTTCTCTTCTTTATTAGTAATGATTTCAATCGAGGTTATTTGGTTATTACCTGAGTTAATATAGATCGAAGCAAATTCATTTATATTTTTAGTATTAACAATATTTAACACTTTTTGTTTATCGCCAGAAAAAGCTGATAAAGAAAAGATCAAAGATAGAATAAGAATCGTTTTGAGCATGTTTTCTCCCTCCATATTTATTTCTCCCCTGAGGAAGATAAATATGACTAAGGTCGAAAAGTCGATTTGTTTTAGGTAATTGTAAAATTTATATTATTTAAACCATCAAAATAATGTGTCGGTATTTTTAGGTGATCATGAATTTCTTGTCTATTAGGGTACTTTTTATCAAGGATGAATTGAGAAGATAGGTCTTTGATATCTGCATAAGATATTTTTTTCCATATTTTTTTATCAAAGTGTTCTGGGTAGGCGAGACGATTGGGATAAAATGTTTTCACTCCAGAGAGAATAAGTTCCAGCGCACTAATGCCATAGAAGTCATGATTGCTGGTGACAATAGAGTGTGTTGCCAAATTTAATAATTTTAAATATCCGCTTCGAGACTTCGCTTCACCAAAGTAAATAATTTCTTTAGAGAATTCTTTTTTTGCCTGAATAAAATTTTCATTGTGCGATTCTTTTCCGCAGACGATTAGCTTAAATCTTAAGCCATCGTCTTTGAACTTTTTTAATATCTTAAAAAAATCTTTTGGGTTTTTGTCTTCTTCCCACCGGTGATTCCAGATGAAAATTATTTCAGAAGTTTTTTTTGTCGTGATAAAATCATTAATCGGAATAAAAATTTTCCATATCGTAGAGGATCTATTTAATCCACTTTGGAGGTGATCTTTAAAATCAGGTAATTTTTTTAGGAGCGCTCTTGCGCCCTCTAAAAACGTTTGTCGATTATATTCTGAATTGAAATAAACTTTATCTGCGGCAATAAAACTTTGAAGTTGAATAAATTGATAGTGCTCGAGTCGATCAGATTTTTGATCAGGGTCCTTTGTGCTTACTGGATAAGCGAATTGATTTTCATGAAAGTATAGATGAATAGGGACCGATCTATTTCTCTCATTTAGTGCACCTTTGAATTCAAGAACGTTCATCATTGAGGTCGTCAGGATGATATCAAGTTGATCATCCTGGCTATTTACTTCCTTGGCAAAGTAGCTAGCAGCACCATGCATTCTCCATTTCCAAAATCGTCCGGGCATTTCAAGAATTTTTACTTGATGAGCAGAGAATTTTTTTATGGTGCTGGCCCAGTACGAATGAGAGCCGCCACCGTATGGCAGTAAAATCAAAATATTCATTACAAAAACTTATCGAAAAGAATAAAAATAGACAAATGTAACCCATTGATTATTTTTATGTCGCCCATAAAAAGAGGTATTAAAGATAAGTGAAAAAAATAATTGTCAGTTATAAAGACTTGAAATCAATCAAAAAAACAAAATTATTGACTCATCAAGTGAGTTCTTCGGGCATTCTAGCTTTATTAGTGTTCAAAAGGGGGACGTATGAGGAAACTAATTATTTTTATCATGACTCTAACAATGAGTTTTTCACAATCAGTTTTTGCGAGATCATCGCGATCTTTAAATCGAGTTAGTCTTACTTCACAAGTGCAATTAAGAACGGCTTTCTTTAGAGATTCTTTTTCGGTGATTCAAGCTCACCCTGAAAGAGCGCAGAGTTTTGTTAATATAATCGAGGGTTACCTGCTAGATGTAGAGTCTACGGTATTAAAGCATGAATCAGTTGATCCTTCTGTATTAGAAAAATTAGATCAGTTGAATAGTGATTTGATTGAACTTCAGTCAACTGTCGATCGATTAGGGAGACAACAGTCAATGAGAGATGTCGCTCAAGCGATGGCCCAAATTGAATCGAGCTTTAATGAATTTCAGGATATATTAAAATCTCAAGCGACAGGGCTTTGGGGGGAAATCGTCGGCCTTGCAGGCGTTATTTATTATGCAATAACAGGGGACGATAGCCAGGATAAAGCGAATGAGAGAAGTGCAGAGTTACTTGAACTAGAGAGAAAGAAACAGGCCCTTGAGGAGGAGAAAAAGCGGCTAGAGGCTGAAAAAAAGCGTCTTGAGGAAGAGAAAAAAGCAAAAGAAAAAGAAAAAGAAGAAGCTGAAAAAAATAAAGAACAAGCGGAAAAGGATAGAGATAAAGAATGTGGTGATGACGAAGAGGGAATCACAGCAGAGACGGATGCTAACATGTTAATGACTAAATATATTGAAATGTTTCAGACGCATTATGGATATAATAGTTACGTCAATACTTATGACGTTCAGTTTTTCTTTCGGTAAATATAAATCACATAATTAAAAAAAAGGAGCAGCATAGGTAGCTCCTTTTTTTTTGTAAATTATTGAAATCCCTGTTGTTGCCCATATTTATTTGCACCAATTTACAGATAAAAACACATTCTAAAATACTAAATAATTAAGATTAGGCGAAAATTTTATTTTCTTGACTAGAAAACATCATTTTTAATGCATTCTAATAAAAACAAAAATCCATAGGGGGACGTATGTTGAAAAAATTAATGATAACGGCAATTTTAACTAGTACCATCGCAAATGCTGCATTTGCAAAAAGAGCTCACCACACATCTAGAAGGTTAATAAAAAAAGCATCTGTGCAAACGTCGAGGGCACAAAGAAATAGGCAAGAAGTAGTCGCAGTAATTGGACAAATCGTTCAAACTGGGGCGGTTATCAATAACTTAAATTTAAGTGTTCAGAACTCACTTTCTTCAAATGGAAGAGTGGATACTCAGGCGGCATTGGAGTTATTAGAAACAATAAATCGTTACCAAGATTTATTTGAAGAAATTAATGACCTACAGGGTGTTCAAGATAATACAAACTTATCCCAGCTCGCAGGTATCATCAATGACCAGGTTACTGACATGGTAAATAAGGCTGCAGCTGACCTTGAGAATGCGATCGCATCAGGAACAACAGGCTGGATTCAATTTACACCAGCTGTTATTGAAGGAATCATCGTTGTTGGAACTCTAGTGACTGTTGCCTATTCTGAATACACAAGCAGTGAGAACGATAAAGTCGCTCAAGAAATGCATGATGAAAGAATGTCAATGCTTCAGGCGGAGATCGATAATCTTGAGTCAGAAAATGAATCTCTTGAAGAGGAAAATGAGTCTCTAGAGGAATCTATTGAAACTCTAGAGGAGCAAACCTCTGAGATTGAAGATGAGGAAAGTAAGACTTGGGAAGAATTTGAAGAATGTGCAGATGAAAATGACGAAGACGATGACGAGGGAAAAGGTAGTGACATTACTGCAGAAACTGACGTTTATCTTGGAATGATCGAGCGAATTAAGGATTACATGGGCAATGACTATATGAATGGTATTTATGATATTCAACATTTGATGGAGAGATATGTCGATTTTAATCATCAGATGATGCAAAGTGGATATAGGTCATTTAATGCAAAAGCGTTTGCTAGTGAAATGATGGGGGCGATGGATTCAGTAAAAGGATACGCTCTACAGGAAAATTTTGGAGGCGGATCGTCTAATTATGGCGCGTTCTCTGGAAGCTCTGTTGAGTCATTCTTTAACGCATCTGTTATCTATACTTGGGAAAACGATGGGGCAGAAGAGTATGACTCAGAATTAAATGATGGTGATGATAGCATCATTGAGAAGCCGCAATTTGATCATATTATTCAAACCGTTCAGACAAATAAGTTTGCGCTAACAATTATAAATCACTTAAAGAGTTTTCGATAATTAGGAAACAAGAGAGTCCATTCTAATATGGACTCTCATTACTAGGGGAATTTATGAAATTATTATCTGTTATTACAATCTTGACGTTTATTCCAAGTGTTGTCATGTCATCATCTCAAAAAAGTTCTTTAGAAAATTATATCGCGCTTAATAAGACAAAAATTAAGTACTCTAAAAGAAGTCAAATCATTCGCCCATCTATTAACGAAAGTTCGTGGAAAATTGGGAATGGTGGAAAGCATTTGAATAATCAAATTTCTGCAAATATAGAGGAAGATTATTATCTTAATCGAGATTTAAATGGAACATCTCTAATAAGCTCACGAAGCCTTCAAGATGGGCAAGAGTTTGAGCAAAACCATGAGGTTATTACATTTTCCGATTCCGGTAACTTTCAGGGGAAAACAACTTGTCGGCATGATTTTAGAAACTCTTTGTCCAATTTCAACGGTCATCGAAAATACCATTGTGTTACGGTGACGCCGCTTGTTTGCCAAGCAATCTCAAAATTAAAAGAAAGAAATAATATTGATGTTGAAGAACTCAAAAAATGCTCAGAAACGTTTGTTCGCTCTAATAATTTTATTGAAAAATTAAAAACGGATAATTCTTTTTTAAAGATTAATGAGTCTCATGTTGCTCAAGTAGAAAAAGTATCACTAAGTAAAAAACCAGATGAGTATTTTAGAAATGAAAACCTTGCGAGCGATGGAAAAATACACAATGTTCTTACCTTTGGTAAAATGAACACATCAGCTGATGATAAAGTTCGAGCCAGTTTAAGTTATCGTCCTAACGAGTCGTACGGTACCGTGCATTTATCGAAAATGATGGAGCTATGTGGTGGCTTGAGGCTTGAGGGAGTAGACTACCAAAAGTCTTTAAGAAAATCGGAAAAAGATATTGTTTTAGAATACTCAGCAGTATTAATAAAATAGCCCAACGGCCAAAAGGTACGCGGTACCTTTTGGCCGTTGGGATCAAGATATTATTTCGTGTAAAATTTAATCATATAGCGTCTAGAAATAATTCTAAAAATGGATGCATTTTTATTTGTTGAAACCTCAACATCCTTATATTCGTAATCATCCTCACTTTCTTCGCTTGTGCTTCCGACATACTTTTTGCTCTCATCTGCTATTGTCGTAGGCATATCCTCATTTTCTGTTGAATATTTTTTATTATCATCTTGTTCACTTGATGTGTAATTCTCCGTCTTATCTTCATTTTTAAGCTCGGGAAATAGTCGCTGAATGTCATTCATTGAGTACCCCGATTCAGCAATAGAGTCCATGGCAATACTTTTAACTTCTGATAGAAACTTTTCTTGTTCCTTTTTAAAGTTAATTACTTTTTGGCCATATTTTTTTTGCATTTCATTAGCTTCTTTTTCTAGATTTCTTGTTAACTTCGCTATGTATGATGATTTTGAATTTAAAAATTCTATTTGATTTGAGACGTTATTATTTATTCCATTCGCATTAGAAATACCATCACCAATTTTTGCTGCACCTACAACGACACTATAAAACTCTCGATCTAATATGTTTTTGTGAATTGGGTAGATCGAATTCATCTGATTTTGAAAAGATTGGCACTTTCCATTTCGGTAGTTAAAGCAAGGTGTTTTTCTTTTTAATGATGCGACAAATTTACCCGGTTCATTTTGAGCATTTGCTTTTTCTATAATCGTGTTGAGCATATCAAAATTAATGCTTGATCTCGTGGGTGTTAATTCTTTTTTTGTCGCTGGTAGATCAAATGTTCCTTCTTGCTCAGGGGACATTTCTTTTTTCGAATCATTAATCAGTTTTTTCACCTGCTTCATATTTTTTCTCGCGCGCTTAAAATCTACCCATGTATTTGCAGCAACAAGACTTGATAGTGAATAGATTGAACCATAAACAACGCTTCTTCCAAGTGGATTTGCGACCATTCTATCAATTTGAACAGCTAATTTTCTTCGGAAAATTTTCATTATCACAATTGTCGCAGCTTTACTTGCGACATTCGCGACCGCCGATTTATTAATTGATGATGAATTCTCGTTTTCTTTTGGGGGGGAATCTGCAAATGCCGTAGGGATTACATAATCAAAAATTAGATTTTTAAAGAATTGATTTTTAATCTGGGTAAAAAAGTTACGATCTACATTGTGCGCTCGAAAAGCTATATTTTCAATTTTACAT